>JBDNGW010000654.1:0-3930 GCA_041689735.1 Leeuwenhoekiella sp.
AATTATTGGAAAATTTCAGTGAAAAAGCTTTTTTTAACCATAGAATACGGAGGGGTTTTCCTCGTTGTTTTCAGGAAATAATATATTCAAAATAATGATTTACAGAATATTATGAAATATAACTATGCATTTAACTGCTGACCTCTAAAAAATATTTAATAGTTTCCGATCTAACACCTAAATTAATTTAGTCATCCCATGACCACTAAAAAAAAATTAAAAACGGCGGCAATGACATTTTTGAATGATTTTCATTACGTGTCCTTTTCCAAAGCTTTTTTGTTTCTGGAAAGATTGACCCTGTTTTGGCTATCGGTTGAGGCTTTTAAAGATTCAATCTGGTTTTTTGTTTTCAACCTGAAATTTAATTTTCTTGATTTTTAATAAATCACAATTATGTCAATACTAGTCGCAACGGTGGGAAATTTTGAATTCGTGACAGAAACCACCTAAATTGATTCAGAATTGGCTGTTTGGAGGTTATTGCTTTTCCATGTTGAAAAAAAAAGTTGCTTAGATTGCGCGATGATAAGAGTGTGTACTAAACTCCCAACTCCGAACTCTAAACTCCAAACTCTAATGTTGAGGTAATTTCACGAATAAGCATCAATTATTCCCCCCCCCATTTCTTCCTTGTATTTACCTTGTCTAGCTTCCGCATCGAACTTTGCCCGCTTATATAAAAGTGCTTGTGCTTCAACAGTATTATCGGAACTACCTTTCCAGATGTCGAGCGCAGGCTGCTGAATGGCCCTTCCGAAGGAAAAACTGAGCGTCCAGGGCAAACTGTTTTTATAAAGCGTATGCATCATATTTAAGTGCGCACTGGCATCTTCTGGCGATTGTCCTCCAGATAAAAAAGCAATGGCAGGAACCGCCGCAGGAACGGAAGCGAGCAAACACTTTACAGTAGTTTCAGCTACTTCGTGCATCGTGCGTTGCTCGGTACTTTTGGTCCCGGCAAGGATCATGTTTGGTTTTAAGATGATTCCTTCTAGATCCACCTTAAATTGATACAGCTCAAAAAATAGCATTTTGAGTGCCTGCTCGGTAACGTCGTAACTACGTTGCAAACTGTGATCACCGCTCATCAATACTTCGGGCTCTACAATGGGAACAATACCAACTTCCTGACACAAAGCCGCATAACGTGCCAAAGCGTGCACATTTGCTTGAATACATGAAATGCTTGGAATGCCTTGGCCGATCGCAATTACGCCCCGCCATTTTGCAAAACGCGCACCCATCTTTTTATATTCGGTCAAGCGTTCCCGCAAGCCGTCAAGGCCTTCCGTTATTTTTTCACCGGGAAAACCAGCCATGGGTTTTGCTCCCGTATCTACTTTTATACCTATGATTATCCCCGATTTCTGCAATAAATCGGTAAATTTTATCCCTTTTTTGGTGCATTGCCGTATGGTTTCATCATAGAGAATAACACCGCCAATGCTTTCATTTAAGCCAGGTGTTTCAATGATCAGTTCACGATAGCTGCGCCGCATCTCAACAGTCTGCGGAATGCCTTCTGCGGCAAAACGCTTGTTACAGGTTGGAGTGCTTTCATCCATGGCCAGCAATCCTTTATTACCGGCAAAGAGCTGTTTTACAGTATCTTTTAATAGTTGCTTATTCATTTGTTTTTCCATTTCCAGTTGAGTATTTCGGGCAGATCTTTCCCGTGCTTGTTCACATATTGCTTGTGCTCAATGAGCTTATCCTTTAATTGCTGTTTCAGATAATCACCCTTGCTTCCCAAATTAGGAACGCGGTCAATCACATCAATCACCAGATGAAAACGGTCAATCTCATTTTGTACGCGCAGATCAAAGGGCGTGGTAATCGTTCCTTCCTCTTTATATCCCCGCACGTGAAGTTCGTGGTTGGTGCGACGATAAGTAAGACGGTGTATCAACCAGGGATACCCGTGAAAATTGAAAATAATGTGTTTGTTTTTTGTGAAAATGGAATCGTAATCTTCATCGCTCAATCCGTGCGGATGTTCTGAACTGGATTGTAATTTCATTAAATCGACTACGTTTACCACGCGCACTTTCAACTTCGGAAGCTGTTCGCGCAATATGGAAACAGCCGCAAGTAATTCAAGCGTTGGGGTGTCGCCGGCACAGGCCATAACCACGTCGGGCTCGCCACCTTGATCGTTGCTCGCCCATTGCCAGATGCCAATACCTTCGGTACAATGTACCACTGCAGCGTCCATCGAAAGCCATTGTGGTAAAGGATGTTTGCCAGCAACCACAACATTGACATAATTTTTACTCCGCAGGCAATGATCAAAAATCGAAAGCAGACAATTGGCATCGGGTGGTAAATAAACCCGTACAATATCCGCTTTCTTACTGATCACATGATCGATAAAACCAGGATCCTGATGCGTAAAACCATTGTGATCCTGTTGCCAGACGTGTGATGCCAGCAGATAATTAAGGGAAGCAATTTTTCTTCTCCAGGGTAGTTCTGATGTTACTTTTAGCCATTTGGCATGCTGACTGAACATGGAATCAACGATACGAATAAAGGCTTCATAACTGTTGAACAATCCATGACGACCGGTAAGCAGATAGCCTTCCAGCCAACCTTGACATTGATGCTCACTGAGCATAGCGTCCAATACTTGACCGGTAGGGGCAAGAAACTCATCGTTTATTTGTGTTCTCGCATCCCATTGTCGATTGGTAACTTCGAAGATTGCTCCCAGCAGATTAGAAACCGTCTCGTCCGGTCCAAATACCCTGAAATTATGTTTGTCGAAATTTAAGCGGGCCACATCCCGTAAAAACTTACCAAGTACCACCGTATCCTGTCCCATAACAGCCCCCGGCGACGGAATCGTCAATGCGTGTTCATGAAAGTCCGGCATGATCAGATCATGCAAAAGCAATCCGCCATTTGTATGCGGATTAGATCCCATCCTGCGAGTACCAGTAGGCGCTAAGGCCTCAAGTTCTGGGATCAATCGACCGTTCCATCGAAAAGTTCTTCGGGCTTGTAACTTTTCATCCAGCTTTCCAATTGCTCCACGTGCCCAGGATGATCGGCATTGACCAATATGGGCACCTGATGCGAGTGAAAGGTTCCTTCATTGGGCACGCCATCCACTTCTTTTGGACCTGTCCAACCCTTTGGAGATCTCAAAATTAGCACTGGCCACCGTGGTCTTAAATTCTCATTATGGTCTCTAGCCCTTCGTTGTATACGCTGAATTTCCAGAATGGCCTCGTCCATCACGTTTGCCATCAACTCATGCATCGTTTCAGGATCATCACCTTCTACAAAATAGGGAGCCCAGCCGCAACCGCGATAAAACTGTTCTAACTCTTCGTGTTCTATACGTGATAATACCGTAGGATTACTAATTTTGTATCCATTTAAATGTAGAATGGGCAATACCGCACCGTCACTGATAGGGTTTAGGAATTTATTGGAATGCCATGCAGTCGCCAAAGGTCCCGTTTCCGCTTCACCATCACCTACAACACAGGCCACAATTAAACCAGGATTATCGAAAGCGGCACCAAATGCGTGACTTAGCGAATAACCCAATTCTCCACCCTCGTGAATAGAACCGGGAGTAGTAGGCGCCACATGGCTGGAAATACCGCCGGAAAAGAAAATTGCTTGAACAGTTTTTTAAGTCCTGCTTCGTCTTGCGTAACGTTTGGATAAACCTCGCTCCAGGTTCCTTCCAGATAGACGTTCCCAACTATTGCAGGGCCGCCGTGGCCGGGACCGGATATATAGAACATATCAAGATCATATTGTTTAATAACCCTATTTAGTGCTTGCAAGAAAACCATGCAACATCCTGTTTATCAACAGTATAATGTTAAAATCTTTGCTCGAATCTTTGGGATAAAATGCGTGCTCTTTCATATAATATGCTTATTTTTAATGGGTTAAATGGTCAAGGAA
>JBDNGW010000655.1:0-1674 GCA_041689735.1 Leeuwenhoekiella sp.
ATCCAGCTGCCACAGTGGGTACAAGCGTAATGCGTTAATGCCATTGGGTTTCTTTTTTTAATGCGTTATATAAAAGCGCGAACAGCCTTAAATCATCTTCAGCGCTGCGCAGCGGTTGTGCACCCTCTAAGATCAAACTTAAAAAACCATCCAGTTGCGACTCAAACGGGGATTTTTCAATATCAAAACCGACAGGTTCTTGACTTCCAGTCTCGGCATCAATAAAGATAAGCTTTCCTCCGGCATCTTGGCCCATCGTATTGGTAGCGCGCAGCATTCCGGCGGTGCCGAAAATCTCTAAAGTCCGTCGTGGCAGTGCATTCGGGCGGTTGTAACCCACGTGCATACTTCCTAAAATGCCAGATTCAAACCGAAGCATTAAAACCCCGCCGTCATCCACCGCATAATCCTGAACCTTGCGCTGGTCAAAAAGCTGGATCTCCACAATTTCATCCTGTAAAAGCATTTCCAAAAGATCGAGACCGTGCGGAGCAAGATCGATTATCGCGCCACCGCCCGCCTTATGCTGCTCAATACGCCAATTATTATTGTTCCAGTCTTTGGGCAACCAGCAGGCATAATCAATTTTTACCTGCGTGATCGTTCCCAGTTTATTTTCTTTAATATAGTTCCACATTTGCTCGTGCGCGGGATGAAAACGCTGGTCATACGCAGTGGCGTAAACCGTATTTGCCGCCAACGCGGAATTTATCATTTGCGCGGCATCGCATAATGTTGTGGCCAGCGGCTTTTCGCATAAAACGTGCAATCCTGCATTAAGACTGGCAATGGTATGTTTTTTATGCAAGTGATTTGGCGTCGCGATGTAAATGGCGTCGAGTTCGATGTTCTTCAGAAAATCTGCTATTTCAGTGTATTTTTTGACCGTTTCGGGTAGATTTTCCATTTCCGAAGCGTTTTTTGCGCAGACCGCGACCAAATTTACCCGTTCATTTTTCTGAATCGCGGGGTACATATAATCCCGTGCCACCCAACCATAACCGATAATTCCAATGTTTAAAACCTTGCTCATAATAGTGGAGTATCAAGCAGGATCCGTTGTTTAAAATAAGCTAGTTTTTCTGCTTTTAAAGCCGTTTTTAGGTCATTTACGTCGATTTTCGCCAAATCTTCGCTGTTGAAATAAGGCATTTCAGATTCATATTCCTTTTTGTAACCGGGTGTAGGCCAATCAATCTTTAAACCTTTTTCGGTTTCTGAAAGCATTGGGTTGAGGTGTAATTTCCCTGCAAAATGATCTAGTGGCGGACCGGCTTTTTCAGGTGGATTCTCGATCCAGGAAACCACTGGGTTTTCTGCTGGATTTAATGGTTGAATTACCTGTTTTCCTTCGGAATTGAGCCAAAAGTCAACAAGATCGGAATCGCCGTAAAAAACCGAATTTTCATTGGCCATTTTGCGATATTCCGTTTCCGAAATAGGATGACCGCTTACGCCGTGATCAATTGCATTTGTATGTACGTGGCCTATGATCACACTTCCGCCAGCGGCAAGTTGGCGCAGGTTTTCAATTACTTTATCCTTGTTTTTAAAGAAATAGAAAGCATCGTGGCAGAATATGGTAGTTGGTTGTTGTGGCTCAAAAACCGGGTTTGCCACACTGTCTGCACAAACTAAAGGACCGCGGATCTTCATAAATTTCCGTGCCAACCA
>JBDNGW010000656.1:0-3090 GCA_041689735.1 Leeuwenhoekiella sp.
CTTCGGTACCACGAACCAAGGGAAGTTTAACCAACAGCCTTTTTATAGGTGAAAAATGGAACGTCTTTTTAAGGAATACCTATTTTGGTGAAGTGGAAGAAGCGACCAATAATATAGAACCGGACATAGACCGAATCTACGCCGGCAAAGTGGTCACAGATCTAAGTGCGAGCTACCGGTTTTCACCAGCGCTGCGTTTAACCGTAGGTGCAAACAACCTTTTTGACATTTATCCAGATATGGCAGCTCCCGAGTTTCAGTCTGACGGAAGGTTCTTATATTCCAGACGTGCTACGCAGTTTGGTATAGATGGGCGCTATTTATTTGCACGGATCAATATTGTTCTGGACTAAATAATAGAGGTTAAATTCACTCAAAAAGGCCTGAAAATGTTGATTTTGACAGAAAAAATAAGATCAATAAAGCGGCAAAATTGTCGCTTTATTGATTTTGATAAAGAATACAATTCATTGGTGAGCCGCCTCCATATCCTAGACGCAATTTTTAATGGCGTCCACTCTTCCAAAGATAGTTGGAAAAACAATACTTACTATTGCAGTTATAGCTAGTAAGGCCAAACTGACTCTAGCTATGATTTTCTCTGATTTGAGCGGTTTTTAATGTATTATAATTTCCGCATAATTCTGGATCGGGTTTAGCATTTTTAACGTCTTTACCGGCCAGATAGCGTGCAACACAAGAAAAAAGTATTTCTCCAATACCAGAGCAAAGGCTACAGGCGATCAATGATATATACACCTAATCGACGCCGGCAAAGTGATGACAGACCTAAGTGAGCGCTGCCGGTTTTCACCAGCGCTACCGACCTTAGGTGCAAACAACCTTTTTGACATTAATCCAGATATGGCAGCTCCCGAGTTTCAGTCTGACGGCAGGTTACTATATTCCAGACATGCTACGCAGTTTGGCATAGATGGGCGCTATTTATTTACACGGATCAATATTGTTTTAGACTAAAAAATAGATATAAAAATCACTCAAAATGGCCTAAAAACAGTTGTTTTTGGTCAAAAAACAGGATAAAAAAAGCAGCAAAATTGCCGCTTTTTTGATTTTTATGTATCAGCTTTCTTATTGCTGAGCAGCCTGCATTCCTTCGGCCCAATCTTGAAGAGCGTCCAAACTACCAAAGATAATTATAAAAACAACACCTATAATTGCATATATGCCAGCTAAAACCAAACCGACTATGGCTATGATCTTAGCGGTCTTTACCGTACTATAATTATCGTACAAGTCTGGATCAGGTTGAGCACTTTTAAGGTCTTTATTCGCCAGATAAAGTGCAATACCTGAAAGTAGTAAACCTCCAAAACCCATGCTAAAACAGCAGGCGATATAGGAAATTATCCCTAGGATCAGGGAAATGGTTGCATTGGGTAATTTTTGTTGTTCCATATTTAAAAGATTGTGGTTAGTTTGATTATATAGCTTACAATGATAATGAAAGCGGTGGATATTGCCAAAAAGTTAATGATAATACCTGAAAAACGTACTTGGAAAATTTGAGAAATCCCCAAAAAAACGAATAGGAACACAAGTGGAAAGATCCCGGGATACATATGGAATGCGTTTGCTAAATCGCCTTTTATAAGAAATACCGCTGCTCTTTGCAAACCACAGCCCATGCAGTCAAAACCAAGATATAGTCTGGTAAGGCACGGGAGCATGTATTCCTCCATAGGGTTTTAGTTTTGATTGGCCACTTGTATTTTTTTGGCAAACTCAATATTATCGTGGGTTATTACCCGTACAATGTAAATACCATCGCTCCAGTTGGCCGAAGATATAACAACTTCTCGGGCGGAGCCTTCATTAAGTTTGC
This sequence comes from Leeuwenhoekiella sp., assembly GCA_041689735.1. Lineage (GTDB taxonomy): Bacteria > Bacteroidota > Bacteroidia > Flavobacteriales > Flavobacteriaceae > Leeuwenhoekiella. The sequence continues at coordinate 1,847 of JBDNGW010000656.1, forward strand.
CCGCAACTTGCCTACCGGCAATATCAAAAACTGCTATTTCTTTAAGCGCTACAGCACGCGGATTAAGTACGCGAAGCTGGGCGATCTTATTGTTCTGCAGTACATCAAAAGCGGATTTTATTTCCTCTGCGATATCTAAGGCTGCGCTGTCATCTTTAAAAACAACGGCAAAACGATCTGCATAAACACCCTTGGGCAAAGAAAGGTCAAATGTTGTATGTAATATATCGTGGTATGTATCCATTTCGTTGTCGTAGATCCAAACGCCGGGAACCTCTTGATTAATATCACTTACTTTGATGCTGTACGTATTTGATTTCCCACCGGCATTTATAAGGAGCGGTAATTCATCATCAGCGTTAAAAGGTAAAACATTAATGTTATAAGGAACATTACTATCTGGTAAATGATAGCTGATATCTGTACTCAAGAATGAAATGTTTTCGCCATCGGCGGCGCGGTCGTACCCCGTAGTGGCACTTTCTGAAAAAGCCGCTACCAGTTCACGCATATAGGTATCATTGATGCCGATCATCAAGCGCATTTCCGGAGTGCGGTATTCCTCGTTATACGTCTTTTGGCTGGTCTTTTCAGGATTTGATTTTTCTTTTCTTTCTGCGCTTCTAAAGGTTGACAATGCGTCTTCTTTATGAAAAACACGGAATTCATTGCGCGCTTCAACAACGCCGCTACCGGAAAGAGCTGAACTTCCCACAACAAAAAATCCTTGGCCAATTGGGGCAAAACGTCTGCCAGGTATGGCATCAGTTGACTCACCGCCACCGCCTTCCATCGGCACACCATCACGATCGTATTTGCTGAAAGTCGCCCTGACGTAAATACCGGAACTATTACAGCTTAAAGGTGCATATGTGCCATAACCACCTTGATAATCCACTAGATAATGCGATTGAGTCATTGGGTCAGATTCCCAGAAATAGGCAATCCCGGTTATTCTGTCACCTACTGGAATAGCGTCAGTTTTACATGCGCTTACGTCACCGCCAGAATTGGATAACAGATAGAAACTAAGGTCCATCGCTGAGGGATAGGGATTTCCCACCAGCGTATTTTGATTGGGCCCCACTGCAACTTCTATAGTACCGTTGTTGGGCCGGCCCCTAAAGTCGTAGATCTGTTCCGTTCCGAGACCGCCGCCCACGCCTTTCATGGTAAAGCCTTCTCCGGGTTTGAGTTCTCCGGTTTCCTTTATTTGTTTCCAGCCCGAGTAATCACTGCCCATA
>JBDNGW010000657.1:0-3568 GCA_041689735.1 Leeuwenhoekiella sp.
ATTGTTTTTTCTGGAAAGCAAAACCTGTATGACCCCAAATAAGGTTCCAAGTACCTGTAATCCCATAAGATGCGTAAAGAAATCGGCTTTCATTGTTTATTGGTATCAATGAAATGCGGCGATGCAAAAGGCATGGAATCGTAAATAAACCATTACCAAAAATCCCTACGCCGGTATTATCCGGATCAGGTGCAGAGCAAGATCGCTCTTGGGTTTCATCTCAGCCTACTTTTAAAGCAAGCACCCCATTTCAGTAATAAAGGTAAAATTATAATTGCATAAAAACCCTAAAAGAACCCAACCTTATTTGTATGCTAGCAAATCGCATTATAGAGGTCAGTAGATCGTTTCATACTTTAAGGTCAACAAGGATGATGTTGCGTAGTTCCTCCCCCTATTTTCAAGGGGAGGTGCCGGTAGGCGGAGGATTTTTTCTTGCTTTCAACAGAAAATAACATATTCAAAATACTGATTTACCTAATTTTACATCTAATATAACTATGCATTTGACTACTGCCCTCTATCGTATAAAAGAGCTGAAAATCCCATAAAGTAAACGGAAAATCGGGCTAAATCTCCAGAGAGCTCTAGATAATAAAACCTGAAACATTGGTAAAACGATTCAATTATTATATTGACTTTTTTGGTCACATTTCTTGGAACTTGTAGTCTTTTTATTTTTAAATCCTGATCCGGGATCATCATTCAATCGATTAACTTTACATAAAAAACTGGATTTTTAAAAGACGGGATATTATAATAAAAGTAGTGAATATTTTATAAGTATTGCACTCATTCTTGTTACCTCAACACTTTGTTTTTTTTCGATTGATCTTATAGGATATAGAGCCGTCGCGCTCATCTTGCTGGTGGTTCTTTCAATCATCGCAATGCTTTTTGATATTTTGCCGGTGTTGTTATCGGCTTTGCTGAGCGCCCTTATTTGGAATTTCTTTTTTATCCCGCCCATTCTCACTTTTCACATAGGCACGCCCGAATATTTTTTGATGTTTTTGATGTACTTCGTCGTCGCTCTAATAAATGCCGTACTTACATTTAAAATTCGGCAGTTTGAACGTAAAAAACGCGACGAGGAAGAAAAAACGCAAACCATAAAACTTTACAATACGTTGCTCAATTCGTTAAGCCATGAATTGCGAACTCACATTGCAACTATTATTGGCGCGATTGACACCATAAACGATTCTGAAAACCACCTTTCTGAAAGCAATAAAAAAGAACTTTATTCCGAAATTGAAATCGCGGGTTTCCGGCTGAACCGCCAAGTAGAAAATCTGCTGAATATGAGTCGGCTAGAAGCTGGAACGTTAAAACCTACCTTTGACTGGTTTGATTTGAACGAACTCGTTTTCAACACTATAAAACAAAATCAAGAAACAATAAACCACCACAACATTGTTTTTGAGCCCAATGAAAATCTACCCTTAATAAAAATTGATGGCGGCTTTGTTGAAGCCATTTTGCATAATCTCATTCATAACGCCATTCCAGGTGAATTTGAAGGTCACCAAAACTTTGTTTTGTATTTATCCCTCCTGTTTTTGGATTTACAGTCATAATACCATTTTCAACAATCCAGGTAGCCACAGCACCCTTTCTTTCACCTTCCCAGGAGGAAAGATTTGTTCCGTCGAATAAAACGATAACATCCGCGGGTGGTGTAGCTGTGGATTTCCCTGAAGAAATAACCGGCGGCACAGGTTCATAGAATTCTGTTGCTTCAGGTGGAATTTGTATTTCCTCCTGACCTTTGACATTATTACTAATTAAAAACAAGGAGCAGGTTATAAGTGCTCCGGAAATCATTTTTACCATATTTTTTGATTTAAAAATGTATTCTTGTATAATTATTCATGGTATTTTTTTCTATGCAGTATGTTTACCGCTACTCTTTCAGGGAAATTATATAAGCTGCGATTTTTAATGCATCTTCCCTCGGAACCTTTGGCATTGGAGGCATAGCTACTGCATAATCCGGCCAGTTCTTTGGCTGCGGGTTATGGAAAAGCGCCACAATTTCTTCATTAGTATAGTTGCGTTTAGCTATCTCGTTCCCCAAAGGATTGGATAAAACAAAACACATAGTAAAAGCTTTTGTAACATCTTAAATAGTTAAGGTTTACAAATCAGCCAAGATCCTCATATCGGTTGGCCATTCTTGTTATTTTATATATTTAATAACAGGAACGAAAGCAATTAATCAAGCGCTAAAAGAACCAAATGCTAATTAAGTTTATGTTGAACTCATGAATATACCGCGGCTAACATAATCAAAATTTTAAGACAGCACTTCACAATTTAAGACGCCTAACACCTTGTGCATCATAATCTGTAGTTCCGATAATCCCTAATTCTGTAAAAAGAATATCCATTTTTAGCTTTTTCACTTATTTTTCCAGGAGCGGTACCTCGATCAGATTTAACATGGTTGAATTACCTATTCGATTTTTAATATCCAATATTTATACGCAGGTATTTTATTTAAGCTCGAACAAAGATTTGACTGTTTATTCCTTTCAGCTTTCTCAAGGCTTTATTGCTACAATCTTAAGCCACATCGCAAATTTCTATTCCTTGTTTTAGGGAAGCCAGTTTATCTTCCCTTTTTGGAAGGAACTCCTGGCCAATATATCCGGTGTAACCGGTTTCCAATATGGCCTTAATGATTGCCGGATAATATAACTCCTGCGTATCGTCTATTTCATTCCTGCCTGGAACTCCTGCTGTATGATAATGGGAAATATAAGGATAGAATTTTTTAATGGTGGCAATTACATCCCCTTCCATAATTTGCATATGGTAGATATCATAAAGTAGCTTAAATCTTTCTGAACCGATTTGATCTGCAAGAGCGGCACCCCACGCAGTATGATCACACTGGTAATCTGGATGATTTACCTTGCTGTTCAGTAACTCCATACTAATAGTAACTTCATGCTTCTCAGCCAGTGGCATGAGCCTTTTTAATCCTATGGCACAATTTTCTATTCCTTTTTCGTCGCTTAAACCTTTTCGGTTCCCAGAAAAACAAATAACTTGTTTTAAACCGGCAGTCGCTACTTTAGGAATAATTTCATCGTAACTTTTCACTAATTCATTATGATAAGCCGGATTATTAAAGCCTTTTTCAATCCCCATTCCTGCTCCCCAAGGCATGGCAGAAATTAGACCATACTTTTTCAATATTGGCCATTCCTCCGGTCCTGTCAACTCAATAGATTTGATACCAATCTCATTTGCTGCTTTACAAAGATCTTCTAGTGGAATATTCTCATAGCACCAGCGGCATACGGAATGATTAACCCGACCCTTTAATTTCTCGGGAAGGACTGCTTCAGCTGCAAAAATCCTGTGGGACAAGTTAGCTCCCACAGCACTTAATACTACTGTACTTGCTATTTTTTTTAAAGCTCCCCTTCGGGAAGTATATGAAACTTTTTTTTTCATTGAAAATTTATATTATATACTTTAACAAAATTCAAACTTTTTCTATGCCACCCTCGATTCATAAGTTAATCCTATCATACTGTCAACGTATTTTAGGATG
>JBDNGW010000658.1:0-12054 GCA_041689735.1 Leeuwenhoekiella sp.
AAAGAATGGCTTTCTATGTACAACCTAATTATATATTTAAGACTGCGTGCTATTTTCTGGTTTTTCTATAGCAATACTTAATTCTTCTTTACCGTCTTCAATATCCATTAGGATTTTATCACCTTCTTCTATTTTTGAAGTTATAATTTCTTCGGCAAGTGCATCTTCAATGTATTTCTGAATAGCTCTCTTTAAGGGTCTGGCGCCATATGCTTTATCAAAACCTTTATCGCTTATAAAATCTTTTGCCCTATCAGTCAAGGTAAGATCATATCCCAGTTCTTTTATTCTTAAAAATAATTTACCAAGTTCGATATCAATAATCTGATGAATTTGCTCACGCTCAAGCGCATTAAAGATAATCACGTCATCAACACGGTTCAAGAATTCTGGCGCAAAGGTCTTTTTAAGTGCATTCTGTATAACACTTCTTGTATTCTCTTCCTCTTGATCTTTTCTAGCGGTAGTACCAAAACCAACACCCTGACCAAAATCTTTTAAACGGCGTGCACCAATGTTGGAAGTCATGATAATCACGGTGTTCCTAAAGTCGATTCTTCTTCCTAAGGAATCGGTTAAATAGCCATCATCAAGAACCTGTAACAACATGTTGAATACATCTGGATGTGCCTTTTCGATCTCATCAAGCAAAAGTACGGAATAAGGCTTGCGGCGAATTTTCTCTGTAAGCTGGCCACCTTCTTCATAACCCACATATCCCGGAGGTGCTCCTACGAGACGCGATACTGCAAACTTCTCCATATACTCACTCATATCAATTCGTATGAGTGCATCTTTGTTATCAAACAATTCGGAAGCCAAGACTTTGGCCAGTTGCGTCTTGCCAACACCGGTCTGACCCAAGAAAATGAACGATCCAATTGGTTTCTGTGGATCTTTTAATCCGGCACGGTTTCGCTGAATAGCTTTCGCCACTTTTGCAACCGCTTCATCCTGACCTATAACCTTATTTCGTATAGAAGCCGGCAGTTCTGCAAGCTTGTTGCTTTCGGTTTTGGCAATACGATTAACAGGAATCCCTGAAATCATGGAGACTACATCCGCAACATTATCTTCAGTAACAGGTTCTTTATGCTGTTTAGAATCTTCATCCCATCGCTCTTGGGCAATGTTGAGTTCTTTCTCAAGATTTTTCTCATCATCCCTTAATTTTGCCGCTTCTTCATACTTCTGTTTTTTTACCACAGAATTCTTTTTCTCACGTACTTCTTCCAATCGGCGCTCTAGATCGATAATTTTTTCGGGAACATCTATATTGGTGATATGAACTCTGGAACCAGCCTCGTCCAAAGCATCAATGGCCTTGTCCGGCAGAAAACGGTCCGTCATATATCTACTGGTGAGGTTTACACAAGCTTTGATGGCTTCATCTGTATATTCAACATTATGATGATCTTCATATTTATCCTTGATATTCTGAAGGATTTCTATGGTTTCATCGATTGTGGTAGGCTCAACGATCACTTTTTGAAAACGACGTTCAAGAGCGCCATCTTTCTCTATATATTGACGGTACTCGTTAAGTGTGGTTGCACCTATACATTGTATTTCGCCACGGGCAAGTGCAGGTTTGAACATATTGCTCGCATCCAGCGAACCTGTTGCTCCACCGGCACCCACAATGGTGTGGATCTCGTCAATAAAAAGGATAATATCACTATTTTTTTCCAGTTCGTTCATTACGGCTTTCATGCGCTCTTCAAACTGGCCTCGGTATTTTGTACCAGCCACCAGGCTTGCAAGATCTAAAGTCACCACGCGCTTATTAAATAATATACGGGAAACTTTTCTCTTTACGATGCGCAGGGCAAGACCTTCGGCAATGGCAGATTTACCTACACCCGGTTCCCCTATAAGCAACGGATTGTTCTTTTTTCTTCGGCTCAAAATTTGGGATACGCGCTCAATCTCTTTGGCCCTACCTACAACTGGATCTAACTTATCTTCTTCGGCCATGACGGTAAGATCCCTACCAAAATTGTCAAGAACAGGTGTTTTTGACTTCTTATTGGCTTTATTACCGGGAGCATTGAATGGATTTTCTTTAGAAGAATCCCCATCCTCTTCACTAAAGGACTCTGCTTTAATGGGCTCTATATAATCGTCATCATTTGTCATCATAAGCTTGAATTGATCTTTCACATTATCATAATCCACCTTAAGTTTGTTAAGCAACTTGGTAGTGGGATCATTCTCATTACGCAGTACGCAGAGCAGGAGATGCGCCGTATTAATAGAGGTGCTTTGAAAAAGTTTTGCCTCTAGAAAAGTAGTTTTTAATGCGCGTTCTGCCTGCCTGGTAAGATGCAAGTTTTTTTTATCGTTGTTACCTATAGAGTAGTTGGGCGATGCCGGACTCAAAATTTCGACTTTTCGTCTTAAGTGACTTAAATCTACACTTAGTTTATGTAATATCTCAATTGCTTTGCCGCTCCCGTCGCGCAGCAGGCCCAGTAATAAATGCTCGGTACCTATATATTCATGTCCAAGACGAAGTGCCTCTTCCTTACTATAGGCGATTACATCCTTTACTCGGGGGGAAAAATTATCATCCATAAAATACTTATCTCGATTTAAAATAGTCAAAAACCATTCCGTTCATTTTGCATTACTAGTAAAATGACGAAAATACTTTGATTCTAGCAAGGGAATGTAAAGATACTTATTAAAATGCACTGTTAATCTTTGTTAATAAAAATAAGCTTATAACCCTTGTATTTGCTGGAAAACACGATCAAAATATGTATCTTGCGCGATAGTATTTTTTAAATTTAATAATTAAGATATTTACATATGGCCGAAGGTGAAAAGCTTATTCCCATAAATATTGAAGATGAAATGAAGTCGGCTTACATTGATTATTCGATGTCTGTCATTGTGTCACGTGCCTTACCAGACGTGCGGGACGGTTTAAAACCGGTCCACCGGCGTGTTTTATTTGGGATGCATGAACTAGGTGTGCGTTCCAACACCGCGCACAAGAAGTCGGCCAGGATTGTGGGAGAGGTTTTAGGTAAGTATCACCCGCACGGGGATACTTCAGTATATGATGCCATGGTGCGTATGGCCCAAGAATGGAGCCTGCGCTACATGCTTGTGGATGGCCAGGGTAATTTTGGGTCTGTAGATGGTGATAGTCCGGCCGCGATGCGATACACCGAAGCGCGGATGCGGAAAATATCTGAAGAGATGCTCGCTGATATTGATAAAGACACTGTAGATCATCAGTTGAATTTTGACGATACCTTAAAAGAACCAAAAGTGCTGCCTACCCGTATCCCGGGATTGCTTGTGAATGGAGCTTCCGGAATTGCAGTGGGTATGGCGACCAATATGCCGCCCCACAACCTTACCGAAGTAGTTAATGGGATCATTGCCTATATCGACAATCACGACATTGAAATAGACGAGCTCATTGAGCACGTAAGCGCGCCAGATTTTCCTACCGGCGGTACCATTTATGGTTATGAGGGCGTTCGGGAAGCTTTTAAAACCGGTCGGGGACGTATTGTACTGCGCGCCAAGGCAAGAATTGAAGAAGTAAAAGGTAAGGAATGTATTGTGGTGAGCGAAATACCTTATCAGGTCAATAAGGCTGATATGATCAAAAAAACGGCCGATCTTGTCAATGATAAAAAAATAGAGGGCATTTCCGCCATTCGCGATGAGTCTGACCGTAATGGTATGCGCATTGTTTATATTCTGAAAAGGGATGCGATACCCAATATCGTACTGAACACGCTATATAAACATACTGCGTTACAGTCCTCCTTCAGTGTAAACAACATTGCCCTGGTAAATGGTAGACCACAGATGTTGAATCTGAAAGATATGATTCATCATTTTGTAGAACACCGCCATGAGGTTGTTGTTCGTCGTACTGCATATGAGTTGCGAAAAGCGGAAGATCGCGCCCACATTCTTGAGGGACTTATTATTGCTTCGGATAATATTGATGAAGTAATTGCTTTGATCAGGTCCAGTTCAAACGCTGATGAAGCGCGAGGGAAACTAATGGAACGCTTCAATTTAACAGAAATACAGGCAAAAGCCATTGTAGAGATGCGCCTTCGCCAGCTTACTGGTCTGGAGCAGGACAAATTAAGGGCCGAATATGAAGATTTATTAAACACCATTGAAGACCTCAAGGATATCCTGGCCAAAAAAGAACGCAGGATGCAGATTATTCATGACGAGCTTTTGGAGATCAGAGAAAAATATGGAGATGAACGCAGAACGGATATAGAGTATGCCGGTGGTGATATGAACATTACGGATCTGATTCCCGATGAAAAAGTCGTAATTACCGTTTCGCATGCAGGATATATTAAACGTACCTCTTTAGACGAGTATAAAACCCAAAATAGGGGAGGAGTTGGTCAGAAAGCTTCTACTACCAGAAATGAAGATTTCTTAGAACATCTTTTTATAGGAACAAATCATCAATATCTAATTTTCTTTACGAAAAATGGAAAATGTTTCTGGATGCGTGTTTATGAAATTCCCGAAGGAAGCAAAACCTCAAAAGGAAGGGCAATACAAAATCTTATAAGCATTGAACCAGATGATAAGATCATGGCCTTTATCTGTACCAATGATCTCAAAGATGAGGAATACATCAACAGTCATTTTGTGATCATGGCAACCAAAAAGGGTCAGGTCAAAAAAACTTCCCTTGAACAATACAGTAGGCCAAGAAGCAATGGTATTAACGCCATTACCATAAGAGAAGGTGATGAATTATTGTCTGCCAAGCTTACCAACGGTGAAAGCCAGGTCATGCTCGCGATACGATCTGGTAAGGCCATACGATTTGAAGAAAGTAAGACGAGACCCATGGGGCGTGGCGCTTCGGGGGTTCGTGGCATAAAACTTGCGGATGATACTGATGAAGTAATAGGAATGGTTGCCGTAAATGATACGGAATCCAACATTCTCGTTGTTTCTGAAAATGGATATGGTAAACGTAGTCTGGTTGAAGATTATAGAGTAACCAATAGGGGCGGTAAAGGAGTGAAGACCATTTCGGTTACCGATAAAACCGGCGGCCTCGTTGCCATAAATAATGTAGATGACAGTGATGATCTCATGATTATCAATAAATCTGGTATCGCCATACGTATGGAGGTTTCAGAATTACGTATCATGGGTCGCGCCACGCAAGGCGTTCGATTGATAAACCTCAAGAATGGAGATTCCATAGCGGCAGTAACCAAGGTGAAGCATGACGAGGAAGCTATTGATGATATAGAGGATACTAGCGAAGAGGAACCAAGTAAGCCTCAACAAACCAATGATAACACCTCTGACGAAGAGGAATAACCAAGTTGAACTTAAACAATAATCATTATGAAAACCAAATTATTTCTAGTGGGGGCCGCCCTTTCTATAACGGCAGTAGTTTCCGCACAGCGCAAAGAACTGAGAAATCTCAGAAATGCTGTAGATGATCAAGAATATGCACAGGCCAAGATCGACGTGCAAACACTTGAGGGCATGTTGGCACAGATGGATGAAGACGACAAGGAAGAATTCTATTATTATAAAGCCAAAACTTTTTTGGGTAAGGAAGATGATTTTTCTGGGCTTGACACCGCTTTAGAGGCAATTGATATGGCCTCTAAAACCAATGATGGTGATGATTATGGTGATGAAGTTGCAGAATTAAAGCAACAAGCAATGAACAAAACCATAAAGAGTGCCGTTGAGGATCAAAATGCAGAGCGCTATGATGCCGCAGCCACAAAGCTCAACAAGCTGTATACCATGAGTCCAAAAGATACCATTTATCTTTATTATGCTGCATCTAATGCTGTAAACGGTGAAGATTATGATACTGCACTTAAGTATTATGAGCAGTTGAAAGATCTTGGCTACCGTGGTGTTGAAACGCAATATTCGGCCATGAACATGGAAAGTGGTAAGAGCGAAAATTTTGGCTCAGAACAACAACGTGACCTTATGGTAAAAGCAGGCTCACATTCTGATCCCAAAATAGAAAAAACTCCACCAAAAAGTCCAGATATCGCGGAAAAAATCGCTCTTATTTATATGCAAAAAGGAGAAGATCAAAAGGCTCTTGACGCTATGTCTGACGCCCGCGCTCAGAATCCCGATAATGTGGATCTCATGAAAAATGAGGCGGAACTTTACCGAAAGCTTGATATGTATGAAGAATATGAGGCAGCTATGGATAAGATCATTGCAAAAGATCCCAATAATGCTGATTTGCTGGTAAATATAGGTATCAGTGCCAATAATGCAGGCAATAGTGAAAAAGCTATGGAATATTATAAGAAAGCCCTTGATATAGATCCTGATAATTCTGTGGCCAACTTGAACACGGCCGTTGCCTTGCTAGCTAAAGACAAGGATCTTGTAGAACAGATGAACAATTTGGGAACTTCTGCTGCAGATAACAAAAAGTATGAAGCGTTTAAAAGTGAACGTATGGATATTTATAAAGGAGCCATTCCATACCTTGAGAAAGCAGCCGATAGTGACCCTAATAATGTTGAAGTTATCCGCACACTTTTCAACATCCACAGTCAAGTAGGCAATACCGAGAAAGCAGCAGACTACAAGGCAAAACTTGAAAGTTTAGATACTGCAAACGAAAATTAATAAGTGATTTTTCAAAATAAAAAGCCTGATCCTCAGATCAGGCTTTTTTTATGCTAAGAGTTGGCAAAACGTACTTCTTTTTCATTTTTATCCCGCAAATCTATCAGGATTGTGAACCGCGACGTTGTTTTCAAATAGGTGAATATTTAGATATTCCCAAATTTCTTTACTCAGCCAGAAACACAAACTGTTTAAAAGCACTTCGAATTGCTTTTAAACCAGCTTTAAGAATTTGCTGGCACGAAAATCATCAAGCCTTACCACGGGCGGGATAATCTTCTTTTTGAATAAAATCCAAAGCTTTAAGCAAAGCTGTAAAATCCGGACGCGCAAAGGGCATGGTCTGCACTGCGGAACAATATAGCGTGCTATCTGTTTTTATGAGGAATAGGCCGGGTTCAGAAAAAACATCGGGTTCCTCATCTTTGATAGCATTTGAAATATAAAGACCCCACTCGCGAGCATCTTCTTCTTTTAAATCATAACCTATGGGCAATGCCTCAATGTCCCATTCGTCACCTGTTTTTTTAGCACGTTCTTCAGTATCCATGCTTACGGCAATCACATTTACACCACGCTCCTCAAAATCATGGAGCTTAGTTTTTAAGTCCTCAAGGTATTTTTTACAAACGGGGCAGTGCAGACCGCGGTAAAATACAATAAGGGTAAAATGTTCGGTATTTTGTTTGCTCAGATCCCATTTTGTATCGTTAATAAGATCCAGTTTGAGATTGGGCACTTTTTCTGTTGGCTTTATCATAAAATAAATTTTTTTATAAAAATAGCTAACATATTTCCGGTAGAGTATTAAGAATGTGCCAAAAGGCTGTTTACTACAGCTGATTTAATTGAAGCTAAATATGTTTTCTTCCATATATATAAATGATGGTTGATCGACCGATTTAACCAAAAGTCAAGAATCCCGATAACTAGCGACGTAAAATATATCGAAAATGCACTCAAGTAATTTGAGCAAGGCTGCGCGGATTGACACTCTCTGACAGTTTTCAAAAATTTATATACCAAATATAATCATGAAGTCAATTCCTAAAAATAGGAGATAAAATCTAATTTGGCCACCAAACCAGAAAAAACCGTTGAAGCTCATTATTGTTATCTATCGTCCAGAATAACGTACTTTGTTCTTTTTCAATTAAAGCCAATAATCCTGGCATTTGCTCATTGTACGATTTCCAGTTTTCATCATCTCGTGACGGGGCGGCAACCCAGTCATTCTTGGGAGGAATATGGAGTCGGTGGACTTTTTGCTCAAGACCATATAACTGTGTCTTATTCAGCCAAAAGCCTGCAAGAGCCGTGGGATTAAGCTTTTCATTCAACGTAGGTTCCTGTTTATAGGGAAGGAATAATTGACCCATAAGACACACCTTTTGCTCGATTTCAGCAGGTTTCAAGTCAATTTCTTTCAGATAACTTAATGTTTCTGGGGCGTAGAGCAGGGGCAGTTGCTTTTCCTCGAGTTTTTGCAGTTTTAAATGTAGGTTGTCGCGCCGGTTTCCACCGATCCATTGCTGTGTCCATTTTCCTCTAATTTCTGGGTCAAACAAATAGAATTTATAGACCATTTCCAGTTGAAAAATGGCGTTATTGCTTCGGTTTTTAACGATAAAATCAATTTCACCCAGCGTCTCTTTTTGATGTATGATTTGCAAGTTTTTGACCAAAACTTCATTGTTTGAAGCCTTTAGCGCCGCTTCCATAAAAAATTCCATACGCTGACCCAAACGAATATTTTGAGGCATATTAAAAGCTTCGGGAAGTGACGTATTGTTTAAAAGGGATTTATTCAGTTGAAAGAAATCAAGTGTTTTAAAGGTTTTGTCAAATAGAACTGCAGTTTTCAAAAAGCCATTATATTGCCTTTGTAAGTCAATTTTTAAACGATTATCCATGATTTTAAGTCAAAATGAGCGATTTCTTAATCAAAGAGATCTGAAGAGAGATAACGGTCACCACGGTCACAGATAATGGAAACCACGATGCCATGGTCTAATTCTTCGCATAATTTTAAGGCCGCTACCGTGGCCCCGCCGCTACTCATTCCCGAAAAAATCCCCTCTTCGCGCGCTAATCTTTTTGCCATTGCGCGTGCTTCCGTTTCACTTACTTCCATAATGCGATCTACGCGGCTGGCGTCGAATATTTTTGGTAAATATTCTTTGGGCCATTTGCGTATTCCCGGAATGCTGCTGTCATCAGTTGGTTGTACGCCCACAATCTGTATATTGTTATTTTGCTCCTTAAGAAAGGCTGAAGTGCCCATAATGGTACCAGTAGTTCCCATGGAAGACACAAAATGGGTCACTTTATGATCGGTATCGCGCCATATTTCAGGCCCGGTGGTTTTATAATGTGCCTTCCAGTTATCTGGATTTGAGAATTGGTTGAACATATAGTAACCCTCTTCCTTAACTTTCGCCTCGGCGAAATCACGGGCGCCCTCAATCCCAATCTCAGCGGCTGTTAAAATTACTTTTGCACCATAGGCACGCATAGTCTGTACGCGTTCTTTGGTGGCATTTTCGGGCATGACGATTTCCAAATTCATTCCATAAATACTTGCTATCATTGCCAGCGCGATCCCTGTGTTGCCACTGGTGGCTTCTATAAGTTTGGAATCTTTATTGATCTCACCACGCTCCAGTGCGCTGGTTATCATATTGTATGCTGCGCGGTCCTTCACGCTCCCACCTGGATTATCGCCCTCCAGTTTAAAGAGTAATTTTACATTGGGATTTTTTTGCAGCACCTGTGATTCAACGAAGGGAGTGTTGCCTATTAAACGTTCGAGATTATAGTTCATGAATGGGATTTTTTATTGGAAAATGGGATTTTTATTTTTTTGTAAGTTCCCTAATCTGAATCTCGGGTCGGTGCGATACCAGTGAAAACGGTGGCACCGAAGTGGTAAGCCAAACATTGCCGCCTATGGTGCTGTTCTCACCTATAATCGTGTCACCGCCCAGTATAGTGGCGTTGGCATAAATGGTCACTCCGTCCTCTATGGTGGGATGGCGCTTTATATCGTGCATATCTTTATCTACACTCAGTGCTCCCAGGGTAACACCTTGATACAATTTAACGTGGTCCTTGATCACGGCGGTCTCACCGATAACAATACCAGTGGCATGGTCCATAAAAAAATGTTTACCAATCTGCGCGCCGGGATTGATGTCAACACCGGTGGTCTGGTGCGCATATTCGGTCATAAGGCGCGGTATGATGGGAAAACCTTTGTTGTAGAGATCGTGACTCAATCTATAGATCGCAATGGCAAAAAAACCGGGATACGCGAGATAAACTTCTTCTATGGAACGCGCAGCGGGGTCATTTTTGAAAATTGCCGCAGCGTCTAGATTGAGCTTGCGCAGAATTTCGGGCAGACTGGCGACATATTCTTCCCAGATTTTTGTGCAACGCTTATCGGTTTCCCAGCAGGCGAGATCTGCCAGTTCGGTAAAAAGCTTTTCCAGGTCATCCAGATTTTTTTCTAAGTTGGTACCATAATCAAAAAGGGTGTAAAAAAGTGTATCTGTAAAGTGCTGGGTGTCTTCTTTCAGTTTATAATTGAGATGTGCCAATTGCTTGTGCTGCCTGATCTGCGCAATGATAATATCTTTTTTCAAATGGAATTTTTTTTCTAAAGAACAAATTTAACGATTAATGTCTGTAATCACTTAGAAAGCACTTTAAAATTGATAGGGAGAATGAGATAATAGATAAGTGAGAATAGATAAGAGAGAAAAGAACACAGTGAAAAGAACAAAGTGAAAAGAAAAGAGTCAAGAGATAAGAGAAAATCATGAGATCTAAATATGAACGTTCAAATAGGGTACAAAATGAGCTTTTTAGGTTGAAAATTGGCTAATTTCGCGTTATGTTCAGAAAGCGCTTTTTTTATCTCATACAAATACAATATCTTGGTTTTAGGTACCATGGCTGGCAAAAACAGCCAAATGTGCTTACCGTGCAGCATATGATGCAGCGTACGTTTCAATATGTACTGCAGCGCACTGATTTTAAACTACTCGCTGCGGGGCGAACAGATGCAATGGTTTCGGTAAATGAGACCGTGATAGAACTTTTTGTAGATAACGAGCCATTAGATCTAAGCGGTCTTCTTGCGCTCTTCAATCAAAACCTTCCACCGGATATTCGGGCACTTTCTATTGTAGAGACAGATCAGACCTTTAATATTATACAACATCCCAAGAAAAAAGAGTACGTTTATCTTTTTTCGCATGGCGAAAAAAATCATCCCTTCAGTGCTCCATTTATGGTGAATATCACTGAAAGACTGGATATTGACCTAATGAAAAAAGCGGCCAAAAGTATGGAGGGAACCCATGATTTTATCAATTTCACCTTTAAGCCCAATCCAGAAACCCAAACGGTAACGACATTATTATGCTGCGAGATCGTACTTAATGACTTGTACACCGCCAATTTTTTTCCTGCGGAAAGTTTCTTGCTCCGTGCCATTGGTTCGGGTTTTAAACGCAATCAAATTCGCCTTATGATGGGCGCTCTAATTGATCTGGGAAAAGGGGATATGAGTTGGGCGTATTTTCAAAAAGTCCTTGAGGCCAAAGAACAAATAAAACTCACCCACATTGCACAGGCTTCTGGACTTATTTTGCACAGAATGCAACTAGAAGATTGATCACTTTACATTGAGGGCATATCTCAAAACCCAACTTCGGACCCTAACTTGTCTTTTTTCCCTGCAACTTCATTGTTAAAAAAGTTCTGCTGAGCCTGTCGAAGTATTCATTTAGCGGTGCTAAACTCCGTTTTCAACACTTCGTTTCTGAAGAAAATCACTGCGTCTGCCTGTCGGCAAAGGCAGGCTATCATTCCAAACTGAGTTATTAGAAAAGTGCTCTACTCAAAGTGCCATCTTTCAAAACTACTATTTAGGATAAAATCTCTGTTAAGTTAACAGAAATTCAATTTTATTAACAAGCTTTAACTTCGGTTTTTGGAAGTGTTAACCCTTGTTTAACCCTGTGAACGCCTGATCTTTTCTAACTTTGTTATGCAATATTAAAAATCATAAAATCACATATCATGAATAAGAAAGTAGCAATATTAGCCACAGACGGATTTGAAGAAGTTGAATTATCATCACCACTCGAAGCCATGAAAAAAGAAGGTTTTGAAGTTCATATCGTTAGTGAGAAAAGTGGAAAGATCAAAGCTTGGGATACAGATCATTGGTCAAAAGAATATGATGTTGACAAAACGATCAGTGAGGTAAGTGTTGATGATTACGATGCACTTATGTTACCCGGCGGAGTGATCAATCCAGATAAATTGAGACGTAATGAAGATGCACTTAATTTGGTAAGGGCATTTTTAAAAGCTAAAAAACCCGTTGCCGCAATC
>JBDNGW010000659.1:0-3907 GCA_041689735.1 Leeuwenhoekiella sp.
ACGATGATAAGGTGAAATTGCTCTCGCACACCGTAATCCCAGAGATTGATACCGTCGCCCAACTCAAACGCTACGCAGAAGAAAAAGGTGTGATTGACTCTAAATGGAACTTGGTCACCGGCCCAAAAAAAGAAATCTATAACCTCGCCCGTAAAAGCTATCTCGCCGTAAAGACAACCGGAGACGGCAGTAAGTATGACATGATACATACCGAAAACTTTATGCTCATAGACAGTAAAAAACGCATCCGTGGCTTCTACGACGGCACAGATCCCGAAGCGATCGAAAAACTCCTGGAAGACATCGCCACACTTAAGAAAATAGAGGAAAGGGAGTAGCAGTTTTCAGTCTCAGTTTTCAGTGGGCAGTTTTAGTCTCAGTGGTTAGTCCCAGTGAGATTCCCCCTTTGGGGGCTAGGGGGCTTGTCCATCCGAGTGCAATCCCCCCTTCGGGGGCTAGGGGGACTTTATTTTCCTTTTTCCTTTCTGAATACTTATATATCCTCTACTTTTGCGTTGTTTAAATTCAATCTAAATAAACATTGATAATCTCGCTGTCAGACTTAAAACGTGGTGAAAAGGCCATAATCAAAGGATTTGAGGTGGAAGATGTTCCGCTCAAACTACTGGAAATGGGCTGTCTGCCGGGCAATGAAGTAGAACTGGTGCAGATCGCCCCATTTAAAGACCCCATGTACCTCAATATTAATGGGAGTCATCTTGCCATACGCCGCGAGACCGCATCGCACATCAAGGTAGAAAAATTATAAGATGAGTAAACAGCTCAATGTCGCGCTTATAGGAAATCCCAATACCGGTAAAACATCTGTATTTAACCGGCTTACGGGACTTAACCAGAAAGTGGGCAATTATCCCGGCATTACGGTAGAAAAAAAAGAAGGGGTCTGCAAACTCCCCCGTGGGGTTAAAGCGCATATTCTTGACTTGCCCGGAACGTATAGCCTTAATGCGAGTTCGCTAGATGAAAACCTGGTGATAGAGCTTCTGCTCAACAAGAATGATAAGGATTATCCCGATGTTGCGGTGGTAATCAGTGATATAGAAAACCTCAAGCGCAACTTGTTGCTTTTTACGCAGATCAAAGACCTTAAAATACCCACCATTCTCGTCATTAACATGGCAGATCGTATGGAGCGCAAGGCCATCACGCTAGATGTGGATGCCCTTGAAGAACTGCTCAACACAAAGATCGCTCTTGTAAGTTCTCGGAAAAATACCGGTTTTGACCGTGTCAAGGAACTTATTATAGAATACCGCTCCCTATCTATTGAACCTTGTGTGAACGCATCCGTGATCGCTCCAGATTATTTTGACCGGTTGCACAAAGCGTTCCCAAAACAAGATCTCTACAAACTCTGGCTGGTCATTACCCAGGATGTAAATTTTGGTAAGTTAAATAGACAGGAGATCAGCAATATCGCCTCTTTTCAGACTGAAAGTAAAAGTAACCTGAAGCGTCTGCAGCAAAAGGAAACCATCGTACGCTATCAGTTTATTAATGGTGTGCTCAAAGAATCCCTGACCGTAGATCACCTGGCGGCAAAAGATCTACGCAGCCGTTTAGACCGGGTTCTTACGCATAAAGTTTGGGGTTATGTGATCTTTCTTGCCATTTTGCTGCTCATTTTTCAGGCGATTTATGATTGGTCTGCCTACCCAATGGACCTTATCGATACGAGTTTTGCCGCTATGGGGGAATGGATAAAAAACAGCATGCCACCCGGTGCCTTTACAAATCTGCTCTCCGAAGGCATCATTCCTGGGCTGGGCGGGATCGTTATTTTTATTCCGCAGATCGCATTTTTGTTCTTTTTTATTTCCATTCTGGAGGAAACCGGCTATATGAGCCGCGTCGTATTTTTAATGGACCGTATCATGCGCCGTTTTGGCCTGAGCGGCAAAAGCGTTGTGCCACTCATTTCGGGAACTGCATGCGCCATTCCCGCCATTATGGCCACACGTAATATTGAAAGTTGGAAGGAACGCCTTATTACCATTCTAGTCACACCATTTACGACCTGTTCGGCAAGGTTACCGGTGTATTTGATCATCATTTCGCTGGTCATTCCAGACCGGCAGGTGCTGTATATCTTCAACTATCAAAGTCTTACACTTATGGGGCTTTATCTGTTGGGTTTTGGTACTGCGATTGCCTCGGCGTGGTTGCTCAATAATATTTTGGATATTAAAAACCGCACTTTTTTTGTGATTGAAATGCCCAATTATAAGCTTCCATTGTTTAAAAACGTGCTCTATAATGTGATTGAAAAAACCAAGTCTTTCGTTTTTGGCGCCGGTAAGATTATTTTAGCAATTTCCATTATATTGTGGGTATTGGCATCTAATGGTCCTGGGGAAAATTTCGCTCGAGCGGAAGAAATAGTACAAGAACAAACTACCGGCCAAAATTTATCAACCGAAGAACTTGATAAGCGCGTGGGCGCCCAGAAGTTGGAAAACAGCTATATAGGTTATATGGGCAAAGGCATAGAGCCAATTGTGCGACCGCTGGGCTACGACTGGAAAATAGGGATTGCCATTGTGAGCTCATTTGCCGCGAGAGAGGTTTTTGTGGGTACATTGGCCACAATTTACAGCGTGGGAGCTGATGATGTAAAAACCATAAAAAACCGGATGGCAGGAGAGGTGAATCCTATTCTAGGTGGGCCGCTTTTTAATCTCGCCAGTGGCGTTTCCTTATTGCTGTTTTACGCGTTTGCCATGCAGTGCATGAGTACGTTGGCTATCGTAAAACGGGAAACAAATACCTGGAAATGGCCCATGCTCCAACTGGTAATTATGTCTGGTTTTGCGTATATTGTAGCATTGGCTGCGTATCAAATATTAAAATAGTATTAGTATTTTGACGACTTTGTCCATAAAGCTTGTTGGATTGTTCTAAGACCTTATAATAACTATTAATTAGACACATGGGAAAAATTAAAATCTTGCTGAATTTTGAAAATTTATAGAATGAAAAAACAGCGGATATATTTGGACACTTCTGTTTATGGCGGATTCTTTGATGATGAATTCCAAGAATTTACCAAACCGCTTTTTGACCGAATAAACAACGGCGAATTCACAATACTATTTTCAACCTTGCTTGAGGGGGAATTGAGATTAGCACCAAAAAAAGTAAGGGATTTAGTTGATGGAATTGACAATGAAAATGCTGAATTTATTATTGAAACAGATAGTACCGTTGAACTGGCGACCAAATATATTTCAGAAAAGGTAGTTGGCCAAACAAGCTATTCCGATTGTCTACATATTGCACTTGCGACAAGAAATCAAGCGGATTTGTTGATAAATTGGTCCCGATAGCTATCGGGACAAGCACATTGTAAATATTGACAGGATACGTGGATACAATTCCATAAATATTAAAAATGGATACAAACAATTGGAGATCCGTTCGCCAAGAGACTTGATGGATTATGAAACCGAATAGGTTCACAAAAACCAGTAACAACATAAAACCATGATTACGATGAAAACTAAAAAAAAATTCGATGCCGTGAAAATGGCTCGTGAAATCAAGGATAAATTAGATGTGAAATTATCCAAAATGACCAAAGAAGAAATTGTCGCCTATTTTAGAGCGCAACGGATGAAATCAAATCGTGTCTATCCAAGTACCTAACAACGACTCTTATAACATCAATTTGATGAAATGCTGACAAAAATAAAACGACAGCATCAATCCTTATTAAAATAATTGATTATGGAAACTCTACAGAATATAATCGTACTGCTCATTTTTTTGGTTGCCGTAGGTTATCTAATCACCAAATTTATCTGGAAACCAGCATTTTTAGGTGGGAAATCCAGCAAAAAATCTTGCGGAGAGGATGATTGTGGATGTCATTGAGATAACACTTTAG
>JBDNGW010000660.1:0-2223 GCA_041689735.1 Leeuwenhoekiella sp.
ATAGTAAATGAATGTTACCTAAAGGGAAGTTTTATTTAGATGCTCCATAGGAGACTCCTTTCAAACAAACAGATTAGGACGGAATCCAAAATGTTGGAAAGAGTGAATATTACCCAACGGGATAACTGAAAACAACATCTGCACATCCCAAGGATGTCAAAGCAGGGAACCGCCGTATACGAGAACCGTATGTACGGTGGTGTGGGAGGTCGAAACGGGAACTAATCCCGTTTCTCCTACCCGATTGCGTATTCACAAAATATAAAGTTATCCACACGTGTTTTGCTAACTTGTAGTGGGGAATCCTAAAAGCTATTTTAGAGTAAAGCCCTAACGATTTATTTACATTTGCTCCATGGAAAATACACAGCCCCAAACTGCATACAAAGGAAGTTCAAATCCGGTTATTTCCCTTGAAAAAGGAAAAATACCACCGCAAGCTATTGATTTAGAGCAGGTTGTTCTGGGGGCAATGATGATTGATAAGAAAGGGGTAGATGAGATCATAGATATCATTACACCAGAGGTTTTCTATAAAGAAGCACATCAGCACATTTATGAGGCCATACGCGCGCTCTTTGAAAATGGGGAGCCCGTTGACCTGTTGACAGTTTCTGAGCAGCTGCGCAAAATGTCCAAACTCGATAGGGCCGGTGGCGATTATTACCTTATTCAGCTTACCCAGAAAGTATCTTCCTCAGCGCATATCGAGTACCACGCACGTATAATTTTGCAGAAATACATTCAGCGAAGCTTGATCAAAATATCCAATGAGATCATTGAAGAGGCTTACGATGAGACAACAGACGTTTTTGACCTGCTTGACCATGCGGAGAGCAAACTGTACGAAGTTACACAGGGAAATATAAAGCGAAGCAGCGAGACCGCACAGAGTCTGGTGATACAGGCGAAAAAGAAAATCGAGGAAATCTCCAATAAAGAGGGACTTTCCGGTATTCCTTCCGGTTTTGACAAGTTGGATAAGTTGACCTCGGGATGGCAGCCTAGTGACCTTATTATCGTGGCGGCGCGTCCCGGTATGGGCAAGACCGCGCTCACGCTTTCTATGGCGAGAAATATTGCGGTGGGGCATGGGATTCCAGTCGCTTTTTTCTCTTTGGAAATGGCATCGGTGCAGCTCATAACCCGTTTGATTTCTTCGGAAACCGGACTTTCTTCGGAAAAATTACGTACTGGCAAACTGGAAAAGCACGAGTGGGAACAGCTCAATCATAAAGTCGCTGCACTAGAGAAGGCTCCTTTATTTATTGATGATACGCCGTCGCTTTCCATTTTCGACCTTCGGGCAAAGGCAAGGCGTCTCGCTTCCCAGCATGGCATAAAAATGGTCGTGATTGACTATTTACAACTTATGACCGGCGGCGGAAGTCAGAAAAACGGTAACCGGGAGCAAGAAATTTCCATGATCTCCCGAAATCTAAAAGCGCTCGCGAAGGAACTCAATGTGCCGGTGATCGCGCTTTCCCAATTATCACGTGCCGTGGAAACCCGTGGTGGAAGCAAGCGCCCGCTACTGTCTGACCTCAGGGAGTCTGGTGCGATCGAGCAGGATGCTGATATTGTGAGCTTTATTTACCGCCCCGAATATTATAAAATCGACGAGTGGGATGATGAAGAACGCAGCCCAACCGATGGCCAGGCTGAATTTATCGTGGCCAAGCACCGTAATGGTGGGTTAGAAAGTATTCGACTTAAATTTATCGGTCATTTGGGTAAATTTGACAATCTCGACGATTTCAGCACGCCGTATCAGTTTGAGTCGGCGATGAATCAGAACGCGGCGGCAAATGATGATACTTTTCGCCCCGAGAGTTTTCCTTCGGCAGATCAAGCCTTTGGTAGCTCTATGAATACTGATGATGAGGACGATGGGATTCCATTTTAGTAGACAATAAAGTTTAAGTCTTCTTCATTATCTATGTATTATAAGTTTTGAATTGTTAAAGGTGTGGATAATCGTTAATTTGCATCATATTTTAAATATTATGGATACAATAAGAAAATCAATAACCTTTACCCAGAATCAGGACAGTTGGATAAAATTGCAGGTTCAAAAGGGAGATTTTACCAATGATAGCGAATATATACGTGATTTGGTCAGGAAGGATCAAGTGGAAAATACGAAACTGTTAGAATTAAAGAATGCTATTGATGATGGCCTTCAAAGCGGGAAAAGTCCACTGAAAATCAAAGAAATTATGG
>JBDNGW010000661.1:0-5518 GCA_041689735.1 Leeuwenhoekiella sp.
AGTCTTTAGCCTCTAGCTCTACGACGCCACACTGTGCAGGGATCAATACAGTCTGCCCAGCGTCCAGTTTATTTTTCTTGTTTTGAAAACTGTACTCCAAAGATCCTGAAACCGCCATGATAATGGTAAAGGCATCTTTGCGGTCAATGCTGTGACGCTGCTCCTTGAGGTGCATCCAGTCTGTCTTAAAGTATTCGTGATGTTTGAGGGTCTCAACCTCATTTGTTTTACGTGGGTAATCGAGCTTAAAGTCTTGGATATTCTTATACTCAAGAACATCTTTAGATTCTTCAATATGCAGCTCACGCAATTCGCCATTATCATCTTTACGGTTATAATCGTATACGCGATACGTTACATCAGAAGTTTGTTGGATTTCCGCCAGCAAAACTCCAGCACCTATGGCATGAATACGGCCTGCATTGATGAAAAAGGCATCGCCATGGTTTATGCTATGCGTGTCCATTGCTTCTTCTACTGTATTTTCCTCAATGTGCTTTTCGAAAATCTTCCGCGTCATATCGGGCTTAAAGCCTACGGTAATCTTTGCACCGGCATCGGCCTGTATGATATACCACATTTCGGTTTTTCCAACACCTGTAGGGGATGTTTCGTCTGAAGGATGTACCTGAATCGAAAGATCTTTGGCGGCATCTATAAACTTGATAAGCAGTGGAAATTGCTTTCCGAAGCGCTCATAAACCTTCTTCCCCAAAATTCCTTCGGCATCAATAACGATAACTTCCTTTAGTGACTTTCCTTTAAAATCCCCAACGTTTACAATACTTTGCCCTTCTTTAAGATCTGCGATCTCCCAGCTTTCGCCCAGTTTGGCATGAGGATTTTTTCCTTTATTAAAGCGGTCATATAGTTTCTGACCACCCCAGATTTTCTCTTTCAAAACAGGGTCGAAAGTAAGCGGATATAAATCAGTTTTCATGAGTTAGTTCTTTTAGGGCTTGCAAAGCCTTTTTAATATGAGGAGTAGCCTTTAGGCTGTTATATCTAAGAATCAATTTTCCAGCGGTATCAAAAACAAAGGTTTCCCTTCCCGGCAAAAGCCCAAAAAGTTCTGATTTTACACCAAATTGCTTGCGCACCGTCCCGTTTTCATCAGCTAGAAAAATGAAAGGCAAGGTATGTTTTTCGGCAAAGCGGGAATGTGAAGCTACACTATCGCTGCTTATCGCTATGACTTCTGCCCCGTGCTTTTTAAAATCTTCATAGTTATCCCGAAAACCACAAGCCTCTTTCGTACAACCGGGAGTGAAGTTTTTGGGATAAAAATAAATTACCAAAGGCATTTTTCCGGCGACGGATGCACTATCAAACCACTCGCCTTTCTTCGTTTTCAGTTTAAATGCAGGAATAAGATCCCCTTTTTTAAGCGCCATTAGTTTCCGGTATAGATTACGTAATTTCTTGGGGTTTCATATAGTATGATTTCCAGATCAAAAGAGGCATCGAGTTTCTTTTTCAGTTTATCATAGATCACCACCGCGATATGCTCTGCCGTGGGATTTAGATTCTTAAATTCGGGAACGTCCAGATTTAGGTTTTTATGATCAAAAGCTTCTTCCACTTCGGCCTCAATAAGATCTTTGAGAATCTTTAAATCGATGACAAAACCGGTTTCCTTATCAACCTCGCCCGTTACGCCCACGATAAGTTCGTAGTTATGACCGTGATAATTGGGATAACTGCATTTACCAAAAACATCCAGGTTTTTCTGGGTATCCCAATCCGCCCTATATAAACGGTGCGCCGCGTTAAAATGCGCTTTTCGTTTTACCGTGACTTTCATACTTCAATATGATTGTAAAATTTATCAAATATGATCTTGAACCAAGCCGTATAAATATCAGGATTTTTTCGCATATCCTGTTGAATTTCCTCTAGTGAGCGCCATTCCCATTCTACAACTTCCCCTGGATTTGGATTCGGCACTTCATTATATTCCCCAAGCAGGATATAATCGTACTCGTGCTCGGTAAGTCCATTGTCAAAAGGCGCTTTATAGATAAAGGAAATCGTCTCGGTAAGGGCAGTGGTAAAGCCCATTTCTTCCTGTAATCGGCGGCTCCCGGCAACAACATTGGTCTCTCCCGGCCGCTGGTGGCTGCAGCAGGTATTTGTCCACAATCCGGGGGAATGGTACTTGCCAAGCGCCCTACGCTGCAGCATAAGCTCTTTATTATCATTAAAAATAAATACCGAAAAAGCGCGGTGCAAAAGTGCTTTCTCATGCGCCTCCATTTTGGCCATAAGCCCTACCTGCTTATCGTTTTCATCTACAAGGATCACCATTTCTTCAGCCATACTCAATTTTAAGGCGCAAAGGTACAAATCGCGCCTACTGTAAACAAAGGTAATTCATTACTTCTTAGAATATACAAGACAGCATTAACAAGGCAAACTCATCTAAAAAGTAATTATTTTTGGCCATTTTTAGCTCTAAAAAGGTTGTTTTTAGATACTTTAAGAACGTTGTATAACGCCTTCTAAAACGCTAAGAAATGGTATATTTGCAGCCTTAAAATTTACAGATGAACCTTGCCAAGGAAATAAAACGCAGAAGGACTTTTGGGATCATATCTCACCCCGATGCCGGGAAAACCACACTTACTGAAAAACTGCTCCTTTTTGGCGGCGCGATTCAGGAAGCGGGTGCCGTAAAATCAAATAAGATCAAAAAAGGTGCGACCAGTGACTTTATGGAAATCGAGCGCCAACGTGGTATTTCGGTGGCCACTTCCGTGCTGGCTTTTGAATATGAGGGCATCAAGATCAATATTCTCGATACACCCGGTCACAAGGATTTTGCCGAAGACACCTTTAGAACCTTAACGGCCGTAGATAGTGTTATTGTTGTAATTGATGTGGCAAAAGGGGTAGAAGAACAGACCGAAAAACTGGTAGAAGTCTGCCGCATGCGGAAAATCCCGATGTTAATTTTTATCAATAAACTGGATCGTGAAGGTAAAGACGCCTTTGAACTCCTTGATGAAATTGAGCAAAAACTCAATCTCACGGTTACCCCGCTGAGTTTTCCCATAGGTATGGGATATGATTTTAAGGGGATTTACAACATTTGGGAGAAAAATATCAACCTTTTTAGCGGCAGCAGCCGAAAGAATATTGAGGAAACCATAGAGATCAACGACCTACAGGACGATTTTCTGGAAGAACTTATAGGCACAGACGCCGCGACAGCACTGCGGGACGACATAGAACTTGTAACTGGAGTGTACCCAAAATTTGATAGGGAAGCGTATCTCAATGCGGATCAACAACCGGTTTTCTTTGGTTCGGCGCTCAATAATTTTGGGGTACGCGAACTTTTGGATGCATTTGTTGAAATTGCTCCACCGCCACGTCCTAAGCAGAGTGAAGAACGGTTGATTAAGCCAAACGAAAAGGAATTTACCGGTTTTGTGTTTAAAATACACGCCAATATGGATCCGCGCCACCGCGACCGACTCGCGTTTGTAAAAATAGTTTCGGGCGTTTTTGAGCGGAATACTCCGTATTTACACGTACGCCACGATAAAAAATTGAAATTCTCAAGTCCCAATGCTTTTTTCGCGGAGCGGAAGGAAATCGTGGATGTGTCTTATCCCGGAGATATTGTGGGACTTCACGATACCGGAAACTTTAAAATAGGCGACACCCTTACCGAAGGGGAACATATACATTATAAAGGAATTCCAGCGTTTTCACCAGAGCATTTTAGGTATATCAACAATGCTGATCCCATGAAATCGAAGCAACTTGAAAAAGGGATCGACCAACTTATGGATGAAGGTGTAGCGCAATTATTTACGTTAGAGCTAAATGGCCGGAAGGTGATTGGCACCGTTGGCGCGCTACAATATGAAGTGATCCAATACCGGCTGGAACATGAATATGGCGCAATCTGTACCTACGAGCCACTTAATGTTCACAAGGCCTGCTGGATTGAGACCAAAGACCCAAAAAGTGATGAATATAAGGAGTTTATTAGGGTAAAACAGCGGTTTCTGGCCAAAGATAAACGCGGACATATGGTGTTTTTTGCTGATTCTCCTTTTACATTACAAATGACCCAGCAGAAATATCCAAATGTGAAACTACATTTTGTTTCAGAATATAAATAAGATTCTGATAAACATAAAAAAAACAGCCGAAAAAACTTGGCTGTTTTCATTTCTATTTATAAAATAACTTACGCTGCTGTGATTCTTTTCACAGAAGTCTTCGGCTTTGTAAAACCGAGCAAAAGCGTTCTCCATTTTTCGGCATGTTCGCGTTCATAATGCTGAGAAACATCTACGCGCGTATCATAAAACCGAATCGCATGGCGTTGTTCATGCAAAAGCTGCATATCGAGACCTAAACTGTCTAATACTTCGCTCTTTTTATTATCGATTTTGATCACATTGTTCTTTTGATAGACATCTATTGCGATCACTTCATTAAGATCAATAACCGATGTATTTACGGTATTATCTTCATTATATTGAGAAAAAACCAAGGTCTTCTTTTCTTTATCCACGCCAATGATATGACGGTTCCAAGCATCTTTTTCTGAAATGTTCAATCCTTTGGCTTTAACCTCTTCATTAAAACGTTTACTTATCTTTTTCCCCTTGCCAGAACCAAAGACGATAATGGCAATATAAGGTACGATTACAAGTGCGGCAACGAGTATATAAACCGCGATCATTTCTATTTTCATGTTATTTAAAAATTTAATTAGTAATTAGTGAATGGCCGTTAGGCCGATGGTTAAGAAAATCGCACGTAATGCACGATTATCGTTAATAATCACCTAATAACTAACTAAAACAATGAAAAGGAAACAACAGCTTGTAGATCGTTAAGCTGGGACTTATGGTCTGTGAATACGTATAATAAGGTAAGATGGCCCTTGAAAGATATAATGCAGCTTGCTGCTGCATAAGACCATTAGAAGTTGTGAAGTATTGAGACGGAAGCGAAGTTGATGCTGTTGCATATTCTTCAAACGAAAGCACGAAAACTCCGATCTCTACTGCGTGATTATCTCGATTTTTATCTGAAAACAACCCATTTTTAGGTTGCGGATCGGTATTTTCTGTGACCGCAGGAGTTTCGGCAAAGCAAGATTCTGCCGCGCCAAAAAGTACAGCAAAAAGAAACAACAAATAATAGGTATGGAATCTGCTTATATTCACACTACAAAACTAATCATGATTCTCTTAATATTTTATTAAAAACAAAAAAATATTATTTTCCTTCCGTAATTAGTCGCATCTGTAGATTTGCTTGTACTAAACCTTGCTTTTAACGCCAGACAGGCCTATTTCAGTATTTGATCTTAGGATCTGTTAAGAAATAAAGTGACTGAATTATAGGCAGTTATTTTGTTTGACCACAAGGCGAAAAACGCAGGCATAGCCGTAGCTATGACGAGTATTTTCAACCTGCCTACCGGCAAAGGCAGGCGCAGTAGGCAAGCAAAAGAACACGTAGCAACGGGCAGGTTATTTCTATACAG
>JBDNGW010000662.1:0-2740 GCA_041689735.1 Leeuwenhoekiella sp.
AAGAACAAAATGCCGAAAATCAGATCATTTTTTCCCCGGCCCTAAAGGGAATAATCGGATTTTCTACGTTTGAACCAACTTGAAACATTCATGATTTCAATTTTAACAATAATAGCAACGCTACATTAAACTAGAGCCATCAAAATCAATTTTTAAAAACGATTGTCGCCGTCCAATAAATTGCCCAAACCACCAAGAATACTGCCTTCTCCCTTATCTTTTCCGCCCATTTTTGGAGCGGCAGCCCATACTCTACCTGCCAGTCTACTAAAGGGTAACGACTGTATATAAACCGTGCCGGGACCGGTAAGAGTCGCAAAGAATATCCCCTCACCCCCAAAAATAGAATTCTTGATACCTCCTATAAATTCTATATCATAATTTACAGTGTGGTCAAAACCTATGATACAACCGGTGTCTACCTTTATTTTTTCACCCATATGGAGCTCCCTTCTCAAAGTAGTGCCACCCGCGTGTACAAATGCCATCCCGTCACCTTCAAGCCGCTGCATGATAAAACCTTCACCACCAAAAAAGCCGCGGCCCAATTTACGAGAAAATTCTATCCCAATGCTTACCCCTTTGGCCGCACATAAAAAAGCATCTTTCTGGCAAATAAAACGGCCGCCGTTCTCCGTTAGGTCCAGTGCAATTATTTTACCGGGATAGGGCGCTGCAAAACTCACTTTCTTTTTGCCAACTATATCGTTGTAGAAAACCGTCATAAACATACTCTCCCCGGTCAATAATCGTTTACCAGCGCCAAAAATCTTACCCAAAAAACTGGAATCGTTTTTTGAACCGTCACCAAAAATGGTTTCCATTCGTATCCCATCTTCCATCATCATAAAAGTGCCCGCTTCTGCAATCACCCCTTCTTGAGGATCTAACTCTATTTCTACATATTGCATTTCCTCGCCAACGATCTGATAATCTATTTCATGTGCTGTCATATTTCAAATTTTTGCCACTGATCTATAAATAAGTAACAAAGATGTCAATTTTGTTACAAAAAGAAGCGTTTTTATCGATTTTTAGGCATTTTCACACCTTATTTCTTAGCTAAACTGTTGGCTTTATGCATAGAGATCATCTACATCTGCTTTGGCTATGTCTACCATTAGCTGGGACATTTTAACGCACACATCCTTAAAAAAGTGTTCTCCCTTTTCTTTGGTGGAAGCGTGGGGATTGCCTACACCGGTATCTTGGGTAATCTTTGACCAGGGTCTTTCAGTCCACGCCCAATCTTCTGTAAAAGCTTTGATCTTATTCTTTTTTTCGGCGCCGTCGCCCCATTCCTCTATGGGAAGGACAAGTTGTGGTCTTAAATGTAAAACGAGACTTGTTTCCATCTCATCGGCGTGATCGCCTGGATGCTCAAAATATTCCGTTTTATCCATGGCCTTAAACCAATTGGTCACACATAAAAATAGTTCCGGATATTTTAAACCCAATTCGCGTACTATTGATTTCCAGTCGTTGCCGCCGTGACTGTTCAAAATCATGAATTTTTTTACCCCTTGCCGATGAAGCACTTCTAGAATATCATTCAAAATAGCGGCCTGCGTGCTGGGGTTGAGATTAATATCCAGGAAAATATCTGACTGCCCCGTATTTACGCCAAAGGGAATTCCCGGTAATACCATGATTTTAGACCCCTTTTCCCAAGCCATTCTGGCCGACTCTTCCGCAATGGCTTTTCCCTCAAAGTTATCTGTGCCGTAGGGAAGGTGAAAGTTGTGCGCTTCGGTCGCTCCCCAGGGAAGTACAACCAGATCTACCTCGGCGTTTTTAAGATGTTTCCAATTGGTTTCTTCTAAAATGTATGGACGTATCATTTGGATGTGTGGATTTGTGGATGTGCGGATTTGTGGATGTGTGGATTTGTGGATGTGCGGATGTGTGGATGTGTGGATGTGCGGATTTCGGATGTGTGGATGTGTGGATTTGTGGATTTGTGGATTTGTGGATTTGTGGATATTTGAATGGATAAAATAGTTGACTCGTATAGTTTTCTCTCTTCTCTACTCTCTCTTCTCTACTCTCTCTTTTCTACTCTCTCTTCTCTTTTCTCTTTCTTTATTCTCTATTCTCTATTCTCTATTTTCTTTCAATTTAACCGTCCATTCAAAATCAAAGGTGCTTACAAGCTGGTTTTCTTCATTTATGCCTTTAGATTGTAGCCAGAATGTTTGTCCCTCACCGGTTGCTAGCGCGTGGTCTATGGCATTTACTACGCTGGCGCCGTCTTTACAGGTGAATGTGACCTGACCCGTTGCTTTTTTGACAAAGGTGGCTTTATTGCTAATGACAAGCATGCTTATTGCAACACCTCTCTTTTGGATTTCCTGCATCACCAGAACGCCTGTACTCAGTTCGGCCGCCATTCCCTGAACGGCCCAGAACATAGATTTAAAAGGATTCTGATTAATCCACTTGTGTTTTACTGTGGTAATACAGGTTTCCTGGTTTATAACCTTTACCCGTACCCCGCAGATCCATGCCGATGGAAGTTTAAATATAAGGAATTTATTGAGTTTTTTAGGAGTAAAGGACATCAGATAGTAGTTCTTAAGAATGAATGAGCTGGTAATAATAATACAATAATTTAGCAGTGAAACACCATTGCGAAAATTTGCAAGGCAATATATTCAAAAAAGGTTTTAAACCTACCCAGCCGTAAAGCAGACTAATCTCGTTCAAATAGCGTTCTGGATTAATGGAAATTTAATCGTAA
>JBDNGW010000663.1:0-7335 GCA_041689735.1 Leeuwenhoekiella sp.
AATGGTTGATGACAAAGCCCCTTATGATCAACTGCCAATCGCCCAGCCCCATCAGCTCCTCCACATTGCCGTCGCGGCCTATGATGTCGGTCTCCACGATCTTCTTTGGCATTAGCGCTTCGGTCACGCACTCCAGGGGAAAATCATAACCTTCAAATTTCTCACCAGTGGCCTCAATGATCTTGGGTTGGATCTTGATGTAGTCCCACACCGGTGTACCCATAAGGCTGATCTTATTGATACGGGCATTGAACTCTACCAGATTAATCCCGTGGCTCTTATGCTTGGCGGGAATATCCTTTGTCGCAATGCCCACATTGAACCCAAAGTGGGATTTGAACAGTTCCGGAATGTTGAAATTATAGGGCAACGTTGTCTCCTTCTTTTGCGTTCTGGCGTTTCCCTTCAAAAAACAGGGCAAATTTTAGTTGCTCCCATTTATCCCAAAAAACCTGATCTTCCAGATCTTCTACATTGGGAATATGAAAATGAAATCCTATGAGCGCGGTTACTTTTCTTATGAAATCCTCACCTGCCTCCTCACTTATGGGGAGGCCTAGACTTCCCCCAGGGTTCCGTCCAAGAACTTGATAATAGCAGAGGCCTGTATTGCAGCACTGTCTGCAATATCATTCTCGTTGAGCAGGCGTTCATCACCGCCCAACCAACAGTTGTTCCGAATGAATTCGCCACACTCCAGTATCTTGTCTTTTGCGTACATGCTCAGGGCAGTGGCCTTATGGTTCCGGTTTGGTTTGCGCAGATAGCCCACGGCCTTGTCTTTTTCGCTCACGGTCACTTCCAACTTATAAACGATACCGTGCTGCTTTTTCCATGTTGCGATCTGCTCCTGGCTGATATTGCCTGAATTTGTCTCTTTTGCCATTTTATGTGCTTTTATTTTCTGTGATAATTGATTGATTGTATTCTTCTGGGTGTGCCTTACACCCAGTTCCCGGCATTCATCCCTAAACTCCTGGAGCTTCTTAGGCATTCCAGATAATATTGTGGATATAAAGGGGGATTTCCTGCGTCAGGGCATCATTGCTGCCACTCTCACCGCTACGGCCATTTTCCTTGAACTTGCAGCCCACCAGCAAGTGGGAAACCTGAAGGCCATTATCATCTACATAGCTCACGGAAATCACAAAAGGCGCGATGTCGGGAAGTGACGTAAGTGGTGGCAAACTGGCTTGGATCGCGTCTATTTCTTCGGAAAGAAGGGTGACCGATCCCTCATAGCGCTCATCGCCCTGCGTGTAACCTATGGGCTTTGAAGTACCCACCGCCTTTACGGGATCGATACTGTCCATACGCTTATAGCTGATGGACTGCATTCCTACCAGCGTGCGTCCAAACATGTTGGCGCGGATGCTGGAATAATTCCTGTAACGGCCATTTACTTGCTGTTCTTTTTGTGCCATTTTTAGTTTTTTATGGGATTATTGAAACCGATTTTCAAAGTGATCTCTCGACCTATGGCCACCGGGATAAAACTTAACTGCACCTCGAGCTTTGAAGTGGCCAGTACGTTCTGGCCTGGATCGATGTACGCCTGTACACGACCGCTGATGTCACGGTCTGAAAGCATGCGATCTAGTGAAGCTATTGTCAGCCCTTCAAGTTCCTTGCGGTCTTCCGGGGCAATCTCACCGGTGTCGGGATCCACGTAAAGGCGGCCTTTTACGCGCGGCAACAATGCGGTGCGTGCAAGCTTGATCGCTTTTTTTATCGTACGGTTGTTCTCAACGAACTTATAATCGCTGGTATCATCTGTACAGGTGGAAGTGTCAACGATGAAGAAACCGGCAATTCCCGATACTTCGGTGGCGAAAATGAACCCCTTTTCATTGAGCAGATCAAGGTCACCGTCGGCATACTCTTCGATCCTCTTGCCCGAGCTCAGTCCGGCATTGAGGAATACTTTCTCATTGCGGTTGGTCAGGTTGAAGGTTTCGATCAGCTCTCCGGCGTTTTGGCTTACCGCTGCCTTGCTCACCAGAGCGGCAAATTCTTCCACGGCTGCGTAGCCAAAATAGGCGGCTCTTTTCTGTGATATATCATAATCTGCAAGGATCACCACCGAAACGTCCGGCGCTTTTACCTCCAGGGCTTTCAGATCTACCAAAGCGCCTGTGGTACCCGTGAAATTCCTGCCTTCGATAAACACCTCAAAATAGCGGCCTTTGTCAAACTGGGCGTTGACCAGTTCCTGTGCAAGCAGCACCGCTGGCAATACTTCATCACTTAGCCCATTTGCCACCGTCACCACATACGCCTCTTCTGGATTGCGTGCCAGGGCTATCTGTACGATATCCGTTTTTGAACGTATCAATTTCGCCAGATAGTTCTGATCTTTATCGGCCATGTCGCCAAGGGTCACCGCTTGCGCAACCGGCATAAAGTGAACGATGATACTGGGGTTCTGAATGAACATCCTATTCAGGCGGTGGTAAACCAGCACCTCATTGTCCGTGTCATAGGCATCATTGAGCCCTAGCAGTTCCGCATCGCGGATGCTGTTCAGGGTTGAGATTTCCCCAAGGATCAGATCAGGAGTGGCCACGGCATTCATGATGATGCCGGTGACCATATCTGCGTTGGGATCCCTACGGCCTAGACCGCCGTCCTGTTTTTCTATTTTTAGGTTTGGCCTTGCCATTACTTCTTGGATTTTGATTTAGCGTTTGCTGCCTGAAGGTCTTTGAGTTCCTTTTCGGCATTCTTTTGGGCTTCCTGAGAACTCTTAAGCGCCTCTTCCATTTGCCCGGAATGTTTTTCGGCCTCGGCGATCTTTTCGCGCAGCTCTACCACGGCCACCACTTCGGCGGCTGATTCGGTGTTGAGCTCCGGCACATCCTCGCCAAGGTCTGCCGCATTACTGGTGGCCTCTAGCGTAGCTTCAAGAGTCGCATTACGGCTTTTAAGCTTTTCGATAGCCGCCTCCAGATCCGAATTATCCTCAGGCTCGTTCCCACTGCTAAAAAAAATGGTGGGCTTCTTATCGTGCCTGTTCTTGCCCGCGTAGTTGCGGGCCTTGATTCCGGAGAAGAACGGTTGACCGTCCTCCGTGATGTGTACCTCGCCCTGTTCTGGGTGATCCTTGAGGATCTGTCTGGCTAGTTTTTCGTGTTTTTTCATGATTATGGTTTAATGGATTTAATGATTGTCACTGCGGATATTAGTAGTAATGCGATGCCGCCGATCCATGCCAGTATTTTCATGTACCAGGGCGTATATTTTTCGGGGATCACTACCGTTTTTTTAAGCGCTGTAATCAGTTCCCGTTGCTTCTCTATATATGTATCCTGCAATTCTATTATTTGCTGATACTTTTCACATTTACAGTCAATGATGAGCGTATCGCGTTCCTTTCTCACGGTCACCGTAGCGCGTTCGTTTTTTCGCGTTATGGGCACCTCCTTGATATCATAGATCGGGATGCGCAGTTTAATACTGTCACCGGGCACCGTGATTATTGTATCACGTTTTACCGTGCGCACCGTGGTAAAAGTGCTATCGGTGACCGTGGTTCTTTCGCTCAGGTCGATCTTTTTTGCACCGCAGGAGCACAGTAAAAAGGCGAGTATTAGGATCAGGACTGCTTTCATACAATTGTCAGGTTGAATTTATTGGGCATTAGCTCTAAAAGCTCATCCATGGTGTCCCCGCTATGGGTGACATCGATAAGGCCGTCGTCATTGATATCGGTAAGATCTGTACCTACCACGATGCAACCTTGTATATCCGTGTAATAATTACCGGGATGAATCAGGATGTAGGTTCTACCTTCCACATCCCGTATGTGGAAATGCTGGTTAAACTTTCGACTCCAGCGTTTGGTGACCGGATATTCCCCAGCGGGTATACAGCTTATTTTAATTTGGTTCTCCCTCCAAGGGAGTTCCAGTGTCCAGCAATCGTACATCGAGAAACCATCGGCATCTGTTACATAGGCTTTTCCCATGGTCTGTTTGGTGCCATGATCGATACGTTCTATATTGAGTTGACGGGTGGTGGACATAAAGTTTTATAAAAATGGCCCCTGCCTTTTGAGGGGCCATTTATTAAATATTTCAATTATTGATCTTAGGCTCCTATTCCAGAAACAAGGGCTCCAAAGCCGTATTCCTGCTTCTTATCGGCGAGGCCGTAAGAGTGCAGCCTAAATTCAGACTTGGGGTCTGGGCTTCGCGTGTCTTCCATCATCGGCTTGTAAAGCGTTTTTACGTCCTCGATGTGGTACACCGTGTTGGACGCATAAAAGAAGGTGGAAGCGTTACGATCCGTACTTACTGGAACGGCACCGTCTGCCTTGAGCGCTCCGCTCTGGGCATACTTCGCATTTTGGTTGTTCTCAAAAAACCGAAGTTTGAAAAAACGCTCTATGGCCCCGGTTTCCTTACTGAATTGCAGGTCGCGGTAATTTTGCGTATTGGCACGGTCAGCATGAAGGTCAGCGCGGTGCTCGGCGCACAGGATCATGCACCATTTTTTCAGATCGGGCAGGTTCAAGAGCTCCAAGCGGTTCATGAACTCGATCAGATCGACATAAAGCAAACGCTTACGCCCACCTTCCACGGTCTCACCGGTTGTGCGGATCACGGGCATTGCGCCGTCCACGTTCGCCGCTGGGGCGATCTTCTGGATCGCGTAATCCCTGATCCCTATCTGAAAGCTTTCGCGGTGCTTGGCTCGTATTTCGGCATTCTTGTCAAAGGCCATATACCGGAGCTCGGCATCTGTGACCTCGGTATTGTCCGTGTCCATCTTATCCCACTCCACAAGGGTTTTCTTTACCGGCACACTGATAGGATCAAATGCGGTGTCCTTATTGACGTAGAAATTAATGTTATTGATCAGCTTGTTAAAGCGGATCCCGTCCTTATCCACTGCACGCTCTGGCGCACGTTCAAGAACCCCGATAAAATCATCGTTGTAATTCTTGAATTCGCTGAGCAGCTGTGGCGCTACATACTGTTGGAGCCATGCTCCGTCTACTAATTCCGGCATTATGCGTTATGGTTTTGGTTAAACAATTCCTTCCAGGACTCTTCGGCTTCGCCATGAAGCTTGGCCAGACCTTTTGGGTCTTCTTGCTGCCATTTTTCAAAATCCCACTCTTCACGGCCATTGAGAAGCGCGTGCTGATCCGTATTCTCTTTTTTCGGCTGGCGCTTGAGTCCGTTGTTCGGATCTGGCTTGCCGGTCATCCGGTCAAAGGCACGTGCTGCCATGCCGGGATTGGCTTTGGCATCTTTGAGCCACTCCTCTTTTTCCGAGGCCATGATCTTACCGGCCTGTACCGCATTCTCCACGAGGGAGGTGGCGGTGGCGTTGTTCAGGTCTTCAAGCTGCGTTTTGTACGCATCGGCGCTCTTGGCCTTGGCGATCACCTTGGCCAATTCCCCCTCTACCTCACGGTCTGCCGTCTCTTCGGTAATTGAATTGCTGATTAGCCCGGAAAGCATCAGCATGCTTATTAGCTGTTTTTTCATCTGTTTTGATTTTTCATTGTTATCATTTGATTTTTTAGGTTGCCCCACACTCTTGTTAAGAAGTTCCCAGGCTTCCATTTCCGTCTTATTGGTAATTGAGGCCTGCGCACCGGTATCCTTGCGTTTTTTTGAAGGTTTTATGATCTTATCGCACAGTTTTAGGTCTAGACATTCCTCGGCACTCAACCAGTTATCCTTGCCATTGTTGAACCAGTCAGTGATCAACTCCGTGGTGGCGTTGGTACGTTCCGCAAAAATGGCGGAGATTCGCTTTTCGCAGTTTTCCATGAGTTCTATCTGGCCGCTAATGTGCTTTTTGTCCCCATGGCCAACGCCCTTGACGGCATGCATCATAAAGAATGCGCTTTCGGTCATTTCTATGGTATCACCGGCCACGGCCAGAATTGCGCCCATGCTTGCGGCCATACCTTCCACTATTACATGAACCTTACAACTTGAAGCGCGCATTAGGTCATAAATGGCCAGACCTTCAAAAACAGAACCGCCCCCACAGTGCACACGCATTGTTAGGTTCTTGTTATCCTTGATCGCTTCACGGAATGTATTTTGAAAGCGCGGGTAGTCAAATTCATCATACTGGCCTATGTAGCCATAGAGCAGTATTTCCGGATTGGCTCTGGACTTATTGTTTACTTCATAATTAAAGGGTGATGTTTTCGACACTGGCTTTTATTTTGATTTCATCGGGTTCGAGGTATCTATTGATGTTTAGTGAAGCAAAGATTAGCCGTTTGCACCCCTTTTGAAAATTTTGGCATAAGAGACTAAAGCCACGCCTTTAGGGACTATAGTATTTCCTTTAGCCCCTAACCGCCCATAAGCCCTTCAGCTAACATATACAGCATCTTTGCAGGTGTAAACCCAATAAACATGGCAAAAAAGAAAGGTCTGAGCAACGATGATAAAAAGGCGATTGCCTTTGATCTCTACATCAGCAGCGACAAATCGCAAAAGGAGATTGCCCAGATCGTAAATGTGAACGAGGCCACCGTAAGCCGGTGGAAGCTGGACAGTGATTGGGAACTGGCACGGCAGGCGCAGACCATTACCGCCCAGAACATCATTACCAACCTGTACCAAAAAGCCTACGAGCTCAGTACGGAAAAGATTATTGATGCCGATAAGATGATCAAGATTGCCAACTCGATCGAAAAGCTTTCCAATAAGAAAGTGACCATAAACAACATCATCGCCGTGTTCAAGGATTTTACGACCTATGCTTTTGGCGAAGATGCGGAACTGGCCAAGCAGATCAACAGTATGCAGCGGAAATTTCTGGATTACAAAATAAACGGGAAGTAAATGGCGGATGCTATAACAAAAAGGGATTATTCTGAATGGCTTGAATTCTGTGCACAGGTACAGAACAGCACCTCGGTGGCCTTTAATGAAGATCCAAAGGTTCAAGAGGAGCGTAAGAAAAGGGCGCTCAAGGATTATAATTACTATGTAAGAACCTATTACCCATTATATGCCGATGCCGATTGTGCGGACTGGCAGATCTCCTTTGCAAATGCCTGCCTAAAAGACCCCAACTTCTTTGGCGTGGCCGAATGGCCGCGCGAACACGCAAAATCGGTGCACATAACGATCATCATCCCCATGTGGCTCATTGCCCATGGTGAACTCACCGGGATGCTCCTTATGGGAAAAAACGATACCGATGCCTGTAACCTCCTTAGGATCTGTTTAGAAATAACCTGCCCATTTCTATGGGTTCTTTTGCCCAGCAACTGCGCCTGCCTTTGCCGGTAGGCAGGTTGAAAATACTCGCCATAGCTACGGCTATGTCTGCGTTTTTCGCCTTGTTGATGAA
>JBDNGW010000664.1:0-3474 GCA_041689735.1 Leeuwenhoekiella sp.
AATGGTTATGGCAATGGTTACGGCCGCCAGCGCTCTTCCATACCCAGTGCTGGCCCTAGTCAGGCAGAGCCAGAAGAGATAAAACCCTCGGATATTGTAGAGGAGCGCTTGCCAGATTATAAGGCAGAATTCAACTTGGATGCTTTTAAAATTGAAGTTTTGCGCAACATTCTTGAGGATTATTATACGGAAATGATAGCACTTCAAAAAGATAAAACCCTGGATGGTGAAACTATGCGCCAAACTTATGAAAAGAAGCAAAAAGATCTGAAAGCTAGACTAACAGGCATACTTTCTCAAGAAGAAGTGGAAAAATTGGTCACCATGGATTTTAGTTCCAAAGCGGTCAAAAAACGTAAAAAAGCTCGCGGTATAGATTAAGTTTATTTCCTTGCAGTCTTCTTTAAACGCTTTGGGCCATACCATAGCCAGAAACCGGTGACTGAAAATAAAAGAAGCGCCACGCCCATAATTGTGGTATAACTTACTTTAATAATCCCGTTTGGCGTATTGAAATAATCGTCCAGAATGGAACCATCGTGAACCTGCTCAATGAAGTCGGCCCGTCGTATTCCTATTTGCGCAATACGTCTCCGGTGGCTCCGTCCAGTTGTATGCTATTGAGATGCTTTGCAAAAATAAATTTCACAATACCTTTTTCTTTACGTACATCGATGCGGTCCAATTCTAGGGAAAGCGTTTTTCCTACAGAATCATGAAGCACTTCAAAAGCTTTCAGTTCTAAATCTACCAAGGGCAGCCATTTTGCCAATTGAGAAGAGCTTCCTTTTGTGGTCACAGGCAACAAGACGCCGCCACTGTGCTTTTTCCAGCCAAGTAACACTCCAGACACCGAAATAAAAATAAAGAACACGAACAGGAAGATTCCCATAATACGATGTATTTTTCGTGTATTGCGCAGCAATTTGGCTTGTTTTTTTCGGTCATTTGTATGGATTTTTTGCTCGGAAAATCGGGTAAAAAGAGTGTAGAGCTGCAAATAACGGGAATTTTCTTAGTTTGATCAAAAATAAATAGTTCATTTTTCTAAGCTCTTTGCAGCTAATAGCGCAATAAGGATTACTTTAACCGAACGTAATTAGCCCGTAATATTCCATTTTAGCCCTTTTAGAGCTGATTTCAACCGATTTAGTCTATTTTTATGATTCGTTGTTTTACTTTATTATTCCTCTTTCTAACATACCAGGCACATTCACAGATACTTCCAGAGCGGGAACGCGCTGCCCTAGTTGACCAAGTGCTGAAAGAACGTTTTGAAACAGTGCTTCCCAATATGATGTACCGCACCGGTATAGATATGTGGGTTCTTATTGCGCGCGAATACAATGAAGATCCTGTTATGCGCAGTATGTTACCGGCCGAATGGCTCAATGCCAGGCGCCGTACGATCCTGGTTTTTTACTGGGACGGAGCCAAAAACAAGTTGGAAAAAATGGCCATTTCAAGGTATGATGTGGGCGATAATATCACGTCGGTGTGGGATAAGGAAAAGCAGCCAGACCAATGGAAGGCACTGTCCGAAATTATAGAAAAGCGTGATCCCAAGAAAATAGGCATCAATTATTCAGAAGATTTTGCGCTTGCAGATGGGATCGTAAAAACCGATTATACGGCCTTTATGAACGCTATTCCGCAAAAATATCAAGACCGCGTGGTTTCGGCGGAAAAACTGGCCATTGGTTGGATAGAAACCCGTACTCCGCTAGAAATGCGCCTTTATGCGGAGCTTGTAGAAATAACCCACAACATTATCAAAAAAGCGTTCAGCAGCACGGTCATCAAGCCCGGGGAAACTACTACAGATGACGTGGTCTGGTATCTGCGCCAACAGGTAACAGATATGGGTCTGGAAACCTGGTTTCACCCTACCGTAGATATTCAACGTACCGATGAAGAACTTGACAGCCACATTACTTCATTTTCCAGCGGATATGGCGATAAAGTGATCCAACCCGGCGATCTGCTGCACTGCGATTTTGGAATTACCTATTTAAGGTTAAACACCGATTGCCAACAGCACGCATATGTATTAAAGGAAAATGAAACCGAAGCGCCCCAATTTTTACTGGACGCTTTCGTGAAAGGCAACCAACTTCAAGATATTTTAACCTCTAATTTTAAAACCGGCAAGACCGGAAACGAGATTCTTTCGGCAGCGTTGGAAGAAGCAAAAGCAGCAGGTCTACAACCTTCCATCTATACGCATCCGCTGGGCTTG
This sequence comes from Leeuwenhoekiella sp., assembly GCA_041689735.1. GTDB lineage: Bacteria > Bacteroidota > Bacteroidia > Flavobacteriales > Flavobacteriaceae > Leeuwenhoekiella. The sequence continues at coordinate 2,240 of JBDNGW010000664.1, forward strand.
TACGGGCATTCTGCCGGCCCTACCATTGGAATGTGGGACAGTCAGGATGGTGTTCCCGGCACGGGCGAATATCAATTGTATGAAAATACAGTCTACGCCATTGAGCTGAATACCACCGTAACCCTTCCAGAATGGAACAAAGACATTCGCATAATGCTTGAAGAAGCGGGTTTTTGGGGCAAAAATGGATTTAATTATGTGGGCGGAAGGCAACAGGAGTTGTTGCTGGTGGATTAGATTACCTGTTGAATATTCAAATGAATATTCATATTAGTTGGTGCTTATTCTTAAAAAAAATATTGGAGATTGTTACGTTCTAATTGGAATACCAAAAAGGACTTTTTTAAATTTGGATTTTTATTACTTTGGAATGTTAATAAAATATCTTAAGAAAATGTCATCCTGTTATGATAGTTACCAAAAGATTTTAAAGTTTCATAATACAATTCATTGATCTGCGAATCTAAAAGCTTGTTTAAACCTGCCTGTTGTGCCTTTGCAGGCAGGTTGACTCCTTACTGATTTTCATCCTGCATAGCTATTGGCATTGTGAACCATAGCGCTGTCTAAAACCTAGTTGAATCCCAACATTAAACTATTTTTACACTTATCCAGAACCTCAAACACTTGAAAATCAGTTTAAATTGACATCAAATAAGCTCTTAACTAAACTTTCCATATGATCTTTTAATATTTTGTACCTTTAATGCTTCAGAATTGATATTTATATAACTAACATGAAATTTAAAAAAAATAAAAAAATTATTTTTTGGGAAGGTTTCGAAACTTCTTTTGATCTATATGGTCTTGGTTTTAATAGAAATCACAGACCAAATAATATTAGTGAAAGTTGGTATAATGTAGGAAATTTTTTTACTAAGACTTTTGATGAATATAGATCATTAGATAAGGATTGCTTGGATAAAGAGGAAACAATGAAAAGTGATAGAAATTCCCGAAGAAAACTACAATCCTATTAAATAATGGCAAAAGATCAAAAACCTAAAACTGAGTCCACTCCGAAAAGTCCAATTCTTGGAAAACCGGGTCAAATACTAATTTTTGATATATTTTAATTTATTGAAATTCAGTTGATTACAATTACTAGCTTGATCTTTTTTAAGACGATTCAATACATTTTATAGTTTTCGGAGTGGACTCAAAACTGAGGTTTTAACCAAACAAGTGCTCAAAGCTTTTCCAGAATTAAAATCTACAAATAAAGCTAGAAATCT
>JBDNGW010000665.1:0-3231 GCA_041689735.1 Leeuwenhoekiella sp.
TAAATGACCAGTATATGCAAAATTACTTGGATGAATTTTGTTACAAATTTAATAGAAGGTATTTTGGAGATAAACTATCCGATAGGTTATTAATTGCGGCTCTTGAAACAACTTGGTATTAGTTACGGATAGTCATATTAATTTATACTTTGTTAAGGCCGTGGTGGTGTGACAAAGCATTCCTATGCACTCATATAAGCATCACTCTTAATATGCTAGGGTAAATTGATTTTTCCAAACGTATAACTTCAACAGGGAAGAAAATTGCAATTATAAAGTTATATAGTAAAAGTCTTTAACAACTGGCCATAATGCGCTCGCATAAATAATGCGTATCCCATATATCGTGGATCCCATTTGCATTAAAATTTGCACTATAAAGTACCTGTACCAGTCATCAATCATTGTAACAGGCCTCTTTGTACAACCCGCTTTCCCAGTGATCAAATTTAAGGTGTCGTGAACTATCATTTTTGTAATGCCAGCCCAAGTCAAGTTTTTTCCAATAGCAACTTATTTCCCATTGTATACTATTCAACAGGCACTTCTGTGCAACCGCTTACCCGGTTTATGCATCCGCTCATAGATGAGATTATGAAAAAATACATACCCATAATTTGAGATGACGAAACTTTATGAACTAATGCCTTTTGATTTTAAATGTAGATGTGTATTTGAAAAATTTCCCAATTTCAGAAACCGCATGGGCGATCACCTGTTTAATCCGGCATAAGCCCTATTGTATGCCCGAATGCATGTGAAAGATGATATAGTTGTTTATGAGCTTGTTTAAACCTGCCTTCCAGAGGTACGACGGTCAGCTTTAAACAAGCGCAAAGGATAAGAATACGCTTCCGCAAAAATGTCGTGAGAAAATCGTTCAATTTTATTACCCTTTTTGTTTAGGGAACGTACGCTACAAATAAGGACTCGGCTAAATGAGGATCTTTAAGGCAATCCTTAATTAAATCATCTTCAAGACCTTGAAAATGGATCTTCTGAATGATGTAAGTTCGTCAAAAATGCACATGGATAACCCTTATGAGTGTTGATTCCATATTTTAACAGCAGATATAATAGCTGTGCAAAAAAAATGCAGTATATTATCATTATTCTTACGATCACAGCTTAAATTTAAACAATTCCGTATAAATTTTTACTAAAAACACAACTCTTAATATCGGAATATTATGTCGTTTCGTATATTATCAAACTGACTAGATTGCTGTAGATCAATTCTTTTACCAGATTTATTTCTGAATGTAACCGATTTACTTTCAAAACTTGATTTATCCGTAAAGATGTTTAATCACTTTTAGGTAGCCGATAACTAACGATCAAAATACCCTATATAAATGAAAACATTTCTACATAGTAAATTTCCCATGGGCTGCCTCGTTCTTATTTTGTTGCTGGGCTGTAGTCAGGATAAAGCTAAAGATAGTATAGCCGAAGCTTTAGACGGCCCCTTGATGGAACGGGATCTGGCGGCAATCAAAAAATCAGGCAAGTTGCGGGCTTTGACCATTTATAGCGGAACCACCTATTTTCTGTACAAAGGACGTCCCATGGGCTACGAATATGAACTGCTGGAACGCTTTGCCGACCATCTAGATGTTGAGCTGGATCTTGTCGTCGTCAAGGATGTTAACGAACTTTTCGCTAGACTTAACAAAGGCGAAGGGGATATTGTCGCGCACGGACTGACGATCACTTCCCAAAGAAAAAAAAGAGTCTCATTTACAGATTATCTATATCTAACACGTCAAGTTTTGGTGCAGAAAAAACCGGACAATTGGCGAACCATGCACTGGAAAAACCGTGAGAATGCAATATTGCACGATGCCATTGAACTTCTGGGCGATACGGTCTCAATCCGTAAAAATTCTTCGTACAAAGAAAGGATCATCAACCTGTCTGAAGAATTAGGCGACACTATTTATATAGAAGAGCTTCCCGGGGAAATGGCCACTGACGAAATCATTAAGAAAGTGGTGGATGGCGAGATTCAATATACGATTGCAGATGCCAACATTGCGAGCATCATGGCATCCTATTATCCCATTTTGGATATTGAGGTTCCAGTGAGCTTCTCGCAGCGTATAGCTTGGGCCACGCGCAACAATTCTCCAGAATTATTGACCGCAACCAATGCCTGGTTAAAAAAGTTTAAAAAAGAGGTGGATTATAATGTAATTTATAACAAATATTTCAAGAACAAAAAGGCTTTTAAAAGACGTGTGAAAAGTGAGTTTTACAGCTTGAACAAGCAAGAGATCAGTCCGTATGATGATTTGATCAAATCCTATTCCAAACCTTTGGACTGGGATTGGCGCCTTGTGTCCTCCCTTATTTATCAAGAGTCCAGATTTGAACCTAAAAACAGTTCGTGGGCAAACGCCGAAGGTCTAATGCAGTTGATGCCCAGAACTGCAGAAGCGCTTGGGGTCACAAATAGGGATGATCCAGAGCAGAGCATCCGTGGTGGAACCACGTATCTAAAAGAACTTTCCGAAGAATTCGAACATGTTAAAGATTCCGTGCAGCGTATAAAATTTACCATGGCGTCCTACAATTGTGGGCTGTACCACATTAAGGACGCACAGCGTTTGGCTAAAAAAAGAGACCTAGAACCAACGCGATGGGACAATAATGTGGAAGATATAGTTCTTGAACTAAGCCTGCCCAAAAATTATAACGATCCGGTCGTGAAATATGGCTACGTTCGCGGTATAGAACCCTATAATTATGTAAACCAAATTTTTGAACGGCACCAACATTACAAGCAGTTTATAGCGCAGTGATAAATTGTGCGTTTTGACGTCAATGGCGTGTCAGGCCCCTTCCTTCAATAAGACCTGGCTGATTATGATCCTTATTTTGGTCATTTTCCGAATTCTGAATGGTAATCTCTCTAATTGTTGAAAATCCAATTTTTTAAAGATTTTACGTTTGTATATTGAAAAGGCAAAGTCGCTGATAGTTAGCGATGTGGAAGTTATCTTGAATTTTATATTTTATGACTATCCGTTTTTTGTACCAAAGGACAAATAAGGTTATCTCTGGATAAGAATATTAAATCAACATCCTGATGAATTTACGTGCTTTCTTTGAGAAATATCCCGACTAAATCACCTCAATAGAGGGATTTAAAAATCATCGTTTAGAACTGGGCGTTGTTTGTCCAAAATGTGAACATACAGAACATTATTTTAGGAAAACAGACCTTAA
>JBDNGW010000666.1:0-5732 GCA_041689735.1 Leeuwenhoekiella sp.
CTTATGGGGCTTTTCTTAAATGCTCTAAAACAAGATGTTATAAATGTATTCTCATTTTTGTCATGTACTTAGGTGTTTTTGACATAAATAAGGTTGCTTTCCGACTTAAAACTTACTTTTTCCTAATCCAGCAGCGATTTTTAACGCTGACTTAATGCCGATTTTTCAAATTTTAAATACTTTTAGACCTTCTTAAATTTATGATCCCATGAGAAACGTATTTGCTGCTTTGATCTTTCTATTCATAATGACAGGCACACAGGCACAAGAAGTGAGCACGATGACCTACAACATCCGGTTGAATATTGCTTCCGACGGTGAAAATGCCTGGCCATTGCGCAAAGAATATCTGGGAGCGCAGATCAAATTTTACGACCCCGATTTTTTTGGCGTGCAGGAAGCACTTCCGGAACAAATGAATTTTTTAAAAGAACAGTTTTCAGATTATACGGCTTTGGGCGAAGGCCGCGAAGGTAAAAATAAAGGCGAATATTCTGCTTTGTTTTACAAGACCGAAAAATTTAACCTGGAAGAGAGCGGCATGTTCTGGCTTTCCAAAACGCCCGAGAAAGTTTCCACTGGTTGGGACGCCGCACTGCCACGGGTTTGTACGTATGGTCTGTTCCGTTTAAAAGAAGGAGATAAGAAAATCTGGGTATTCAATACGCATTTTGACCATGTGGGCCAAGAAGCGCGCGTAAACAGCGCCCAACTCATACTGGATAAAATCAAGGAATTAAATACTGAAAATTATCCAGTTGTAGTCATGGGCGATCTCAATGTAGAACCTGATAATGAAGTGATCGCCACCTTCGAAAAAGAAATGAACGATGCTCACGAAGTCTCGCAGCAACCTGCTTTTGGCCCAAAAGGCACTTTTAATGGTTTTCATTTTGACGAACCGGTCACCCGCCGCATAGATTACATTTTCGTATCAAAAAGCGGACTTAAAGTTATAAAATATGCCATTCTCAGTGATTCCAAAGACCTTAAATATCCATCAGATCATTTGCCCGTTTACACACTTTTAGAATTGGAATAGTTTGAGATTTAAATATTCGTAGCTTGTTCTAACATCCAACTTTACCCTGAATTTGTTTCAAGGCATCACTTGGATATGTTTTCAATTAATCTAAAAAGCTCAGTTCTCTCAAGTTTTTATCGAAATAAAACATGAATACCTGACTGCCAATTTGTTGGCTTGCCTGGTTGGTAAAGGAAAGCTTGACCCAAAATTCTTGATTAAAAACATAAGCAGATTATATTTGCATAATCAAGGCAAAACCGCTCTAAATCGGTCAATAATTGACTAAAATGATCATTTTTAGAGCTGATTTTATTGAATATCCCGTAATTTCAACTGGAGGGAAACATCTCCGTTCCATTCATTGACATCTAAGGAATAACAGGCATTAAATGGTTTTCGATCAGCGATCAAATCACATTTGTCACCCAGATTGAATCCAATGGCGCCTATTGGATTTACATTGTGCTCGCCGGAAATACCTTGTTGGGTCAAGCTACATTTTATATGTTTGTCCTTACCGCCCACGCATTTTCCGTAGCCGGTGTCCTTCAAGTTGCGGCTCATAAAAAGTGGGGTCATGTTTTTTGGGCCAAAAGGGGCAAATTGCTTTAAAATCCGGTAAAATTTCGGTGTAATATCAATGAGATTTATTTCAGCATCCACACTTATTTCGGGTACGAGTAGGCGCTCATCAATACTTTCGGTGACTATCTGTTCAAACTTCTGCTTGAAATTTTCATAATCAGCCTTGTATAATGTAAGTCCGGCGGCATATTTATGTCCGCCAAATTGTTCTATATGCTCCGCGCAACCTTCCAAAGCTTCATAAACATCAAACCCTTTGACAGAGCGTGCGCTCGCGGCCAGTTTTTCGCCACTCTTTGTAAATACCAAAGTTGGGCGGTAGTAGGTTTCAGTAAGGCGGGAAGCCACGATGCCTATTACGCCTTTGTGCCAATCCTCATGAAAAACCACGGTGGTCTTGCGCTTTTCTTCTTGATTGTCAAGAATCTGGCTCAGCGCTTGTTCAGTGATTTCCCGATCCAGCTCTTTACGTTCCGTGTTGAAAATTTCGATTTCCGCAGACATTTTCTGAGCGATCGCAGGATCCGTTTCCTGTAATAAATGCACGGCATGAAGACCATGTTTTATACGCCCGGCGGCATTAATGCGCGGAGCGATGATAAAAACGACATCGGTAATAGTGAGTATTTTCTTTTTAATATTTTGCATAAGGGCTTTTATGCCTACGCGCGGCGCCGTATTGATCACGTGCAGTCCAAAATGTGCGAGCACCCGGTTTTCGCCCGTGATTGGCACAATATCCGCGCCAATTGCAGTAGCTACCAGGTCAAGATAAATGCAAAGATCTTCCACCGTTTGCCCTTGCCGCGATGCCAGTGCCTGCACCAATTTAAAACCCACGCCACAACCACAGAGTTCGTCGTAGGGATAATTGCAATCGGAGCGTTTTGGATCAAGCACCGCCACGGCTTCTGGAATGTTGTCGCCGGGACGGTGGTGATCGCAAATGATAAAATCGATGCCTTTTTCTTTCGCGTAGCGCACTTTATCAATTGCTTTTATGCCACAATCCAGCGCAATGATAAGTGTGATCCCGTTGTCATGGGCAAAATCAATGCTCAGGAAAGAAATGCCATAACCCTCGCCATAACGATCTGGAATGTAAGTCGCCACGTTGGGATAGCGACTTTGTAGATAACTGGCCATCAAGGCCACACTGGTCGTACCGTCTACATCATAATCGCCGTAAACGAGTATGTTCTCGTCGTTTTTGATTGCTTTTTCAATACGGTTTACGGCAAGATCCATGTCTTTCATTAAATAGGGATCGTGCAGGTCATCAAGTGAGGGCCGGAAGAATTTTTTTGCTTTTTCAAACGTATCCACACCGCGCTGCACAAGCAACTGCGCAATGGTTTGGGGAACGCCCAATTCGGCGGAGAGTGTTTGTAGGGTTTGTTTTTCGGGAATTGGTTTTAGGCTCCAGCGCATATATTTTTAAAAGCACGAAGATACGAATTATGCTAAGAGCTTGTTGAAACCTACCTGCATTCCTCCGGTAGGTAGGGTCAATTCAAAGTGATTTTTCCCGATAACTATAAGGGTGGAAATCAAAAAGAAGCCAGCCTGCCTGCCAAGGCACGAAAGGCAGGTTTATAAAGTTCTAAGATAAAAAGAAGGGTAAAGATAGGAACAGGAGTAATTCTACACTTTTAAATTCCTCCAAAGGGTTTTATTCCCAGATTATTTAGGTCAAAACTCAAAAAGTATTTCCGAATCATACCTCGTGGGCGTACCCCAAAGTAGTTGATTAAAGGCACTATTTTAACTTATTTTAGACGACCATTTAGCAAACCTTTTTCCCAGTTATATTGCCAAATTTCTTGATTTTTCTTTGATTGATCCGAAAAATAAAGAAGTGAATTTATTTTATGTTTTATTATTTTATATACCGATTTTAAAAATATAAGTATTTTATCTATCAAAGAATGGGGCGCATTTCTTTCTAATTTTTCTTGCATACCAAATCCAAGGCCATGCTTGTAAGCACGGGAGAACCAAAATTCAGGCTCAACTTGATGATCTCTTATAATGTGCATTACTTTAGATTCAGCATTAAAAAAAGCTTTATGGCCATCTAATTCAACGCGCTTACAAAATTCAGTTTCACTTCCCATAGGATAATTTTTATTTGATCCGTTTGGCCCGATGTCTTCATTAAACAGAACACCTTTATCAAAGATGGATTTTCTAACAGCCATATTAGGACCAAAAATATCTTTGGCTTCAATTGGCCCTGACGTCAAATCTCTTATCGCATATATTTCTTCCCAGTGAAATTTATTTTCATGCATCCAACTGGGAGGTAGATTATTTTTAGGAAAAAGGGGTGTAATATTACCACCAAAAAGGTCATAATCTTTTTGTTCATCTTTAACCTTTATCCAGTTTAGAAGAAAATCATTTTGAGGTATTGCATCATCATCAGTGATGATGACAAAATCACTTTTTATATGGCAAATTGCAGAGTTAAGAGCTTTGTTTTTCCCTGGCACATTATACTTTAGTACTAAAAGCGGTAATTTTTTTTTAAAACGCTCTAAAATTGCTGGTGTAGAATCATTGCTGGCATTATCAATAATTATTATTTGCCATGCCTTATTATTAGTGGCTTGTTTTACATAGCCGTCTAAAGTTTTTTGTAAAACTTTTTTACCATTATAGGTTGAAAAAAGAACTGTCACTTCGTATTTATAAGGTTTCATTCATTTTTCTTTGTAAAGTAAGTTTCGAATCACTGTTGTCCAATAATATTCGAATTTATCTAAAAACCTCTTGTAAATCCCTAAATACAGGCTCTTATTTTTCCATTTAAAAATTAAGGCTCTTGAATTCAGATGCCAAAATAATCTTTCATAATCGCTAGAAATTTTCTTTTTATGAGTTTCGTTTTTCCAATTGAGTTTTGGAAAGTAAATTGTTTGCCAAATATTTTGTTTCGATATGGCTCAAATATAGTTGGTTAAGAGGTTAAAAAATAAAGATATTTATTGTCTTTTGTAAGTGCGATTCCGTTTACATTAGAATTGTATAACTTTTCGTTTTTGTAGCCTATTTCCTTTCCCTGAAATATTGAAACCATCAAAATAGCGGCGGGCGGCAGTTTGATCATGGAAATTGTAACCGAAAATTAATTTATAATTTTTTTTTATACCAATATTCAAAGCTTATTTTTGAATATATAAAACCGTTATAAATGAAAAAGTATATCTCCCTTGCCATTTGTATTTTGGTAAGTACAACGACAATGATGGGACAATTTAACGATAATGTGGTAATCGCACATCGCGGTGCCTGGAAGGAAGCCAATAATACGGAAAATTCCATAGCATCACTAAAAGCTGCCATAGCATTGGGTGCTCACGGTTCTGAGTTTGATGTACACCGTACCAAAGACGATACTCTAGTCGTAAACCATGATCCCGAATTTTTTGGAATGGACATAGAAACTTCAACCTATGCCGAATTGCTGAAAGAGCAACAGCCCAACGGCGAAAAAATCCCTACTGCCGAAGCTTATTTAAAAGAAGGGATGAAACAGGATAAAACAAAACTCATCTTTGAAATCAAAACCGCAAAAGCGGGCAAAGAGCAAACGCTGAAACTCACTAAAATGTCCGTTGATCTTGTTCGTAAATTGGGCGCTCAGAAATGGGTGGAATATATCTGTTTTGATTTTGACGCCGGAAAATATATTCATGAACTTGATCCAAAAGCTAAAGTAGCTTATCTCAATGGTGATAAAACCCCAGAAGAAGCTAAAGAAGCAGGTTACACCGGTTTGGATTATCATTTTAGCGTTTATGAAAAAAATCCAGACTGGATCAAGAAAGCGCACAATATAGGTCTTAGCATCAATGCATGGACAGTAAACGAACCGGAAATAATGAAGGAGCTACTGGATCAAAACGTCGAATATATTACCACAAATGAACCGGAACTACTCTTCAAGCTTATCGCCAAACGCAAGTTGATTAAAGAGGCTCAACTAAACAATTGCGATGATGCATATATGTTAACATAATCATTTTCAATATTTTTATAAATATTTAGGGCATCAGGCCTTTGTAATGACCTGCTCAGTATAGTTTTGATCCATTGTGCTGAGTCTGTAAATTCA
>JBDNGW010000667.1:0-4723 GCA_041689735.1 Leeuwenhoekiella sp.
AAAAGTCCAATTCTTGGAAAACCGGGTCAAATACTAATTTTTTATATATTTTAATTTATTGAAATTCAGTTGATTACAATTACTAGATTGATCTTTTTTAAGACGATTCAATACATTTTATAGTTTTCGGAGTGGACTCAAGGTTTAAATCAAAAGTCAACAGAACATCAAATTTTAATTTTAACATTAATTTTTAAATTTCTCCAATCTTCTTATATCTTGTTTAAAGGCAAATCAAACTGACCCGATAGCTATCGGATTAAAGGTTTGTGGTTCTGGCTAAATATAAAAACCGCAGAATATCGGGATTTTCTGCGGTTTTTAGATGACGCCACGGTTCACAATCCCGGTAGCTCTACGGGATGAAAATTAGAAAGGAGTCACTTTAAACAAGCTTTTACCATTCCAATTTTTATCTGAAACCGTATAAATCTTATGCTCTGGAAAATTTCTTTTTAATTTTTTTGGTGAATATTCATCAAGCAACAACTTCATAGCTTTTATTTAAGTTTTCTGAAATCTTTATCAGACCACTGGCCTGTTCTCTGGTAACACTTGCAAAGTCCTCCAAAAATTCATTAAAGGAAATCCCTTCTTCCAAATGCGAGAAAAGTGTTTCTATGGGAACTCGTGTTCCGGTAAAAACAGGTTGCCCATTTTGAATTTCAGAATCTACTGTGATATAATTTTTCATATTTTCCATACGTCAGAGAGATAAAATTAGAGATTTAGATGATCAAAAGCGTTTCTAGGTTAAAGGTAGGCCAAAATAAGCGGCTTATATTTTATTTTAGCCAAATCCCATGCTTTCACGATATTTATCAGGATTTGTAAGTCTCCGCTAGCTAACTTTTTTGTCCGCTATTCTTTTGACTTTTATCGGACGCCCACAATGGGAACAATAATTTTCAACACCAAATTTTTCCAGTTTTTGGTTTTTTTCACTACCAAAATTCGAAAAGGATGCCTTCTGAAAACGGATAAGCTTGAAATATAACAATTCTAATCACAAAAAAAACCCTTTGGAGCAATCCAAAGGGTTTTCAATTTATTAAGATTATTCAGAAATGCAATATGGCTTATTTCTTGCCGCCTTCCATTTTCCTTTTCAATTCTGCAAGTGCATCATTGGTATCGCCAAAAGTCGGAGCGTTGGCCGATGCAGATTCCGTCGCTTTCTTAGCAGCCTGCTTAACGATTTTCGCTTCCTCTTCTCTAAACATTGCGGTATGCGATGCAACTACACGTTTAAAGTCTTTATTGAATTCAATGATCTGGAAATCTGCTTCCTCACCTTTAGTCAGTTTGCTTCCATCTTCTTTTTCCAAATGACGGTTAGGCACAAAGGCGTTAATGTCATCGTTAAAGTCAATGGTAGCTCCCTTATCTACAATCTCAGCAATTGTAGCGGTGTGCTTGGTTCCCACGGCAAATTCATTTTCATATTTATCCCATGGGTTGTCTTCGATCTGTTTGTGACCCAGGCTCAATTTGCGGCCTTCCACATCAAGTTCTAGAACAACAACATCCAGTTTTGCGCCTATTTCGGTGAATTCTGAAGGATGCTTGATTTTCTTGGTCCAGGAAAGATCTGAAATATAGATCAACCCGTCAATACCTTCTTCAAGTTCTATAAAGACACCAAAGTTGGTGAAGTTACGCACAATACCGTTATGGCGTGAGCCTACAGGATATTTGGTCGTAATATCAGTCCAAGGATCTTGGCTCAATTGCTTGATACCAAGGGACATTTTGCGGTCTTCGCGGTCAAGTGTAAGTATTTCGGCTTCTACGACATCCCCAACGTTTACAAAGTCCTGAGCGCTGCGCAAGTGCGTAGACCATGACATTTCGCTTACGTGGATCAATCCTTCCACACCTTCTTCCACCTCAACAAAAGCACCGTAATCTGCGATTACAACTACTTTTCCTTTCACATGGTCGCCAACTTTAAGCTCATCGCCAAGGGCTTCCCATGGATGTTTTTTAAGTTGTTTAAGACCAAGTTGAATACGTGTTTTATCTTCATCGAAATCAAGAATAACCACGTTGAGTTTCTGATCAAGATCAACGATCTCATTAGGATGATTGATTCTAGACCAACTAAGGTCTGTAATGTGAACCAGTCCATCAACGCCGCCCAAGTCAACAAACACACCGTAAGAGGTGATGTTTTTAACAGTACCTTCAAGTACCTGACCTTTTTCAAGTTGGCTAATGATTTCTTTTTTCTGTTCTTCGATATCCGCTTCAATAAGCGCTTTATGCGATACAACAACGTTCTTAAATTCCTGGTTGATTTTCACAACTTTGAATTCCATTGTTTTGTTCACGTAAGCATCGTAATCGCGGATAGGTTTCACATCGATCTGCGAACCTGGAAGGAACGCCTCAATACCAAACACGTCTACGATCATACCACCTTTAGTACGTGCTTTAACGAAACCGGTAACAATTGTACTGTCTTCGTGTGCCTTGTTGATACGCTCCCAAGACTTAATAACTCTTGCCTTACGGTGAGAAAGGATCAATTGTCCCGTCGCATCTTCACGCACATCTATAAGTACATCTACTACATCACCTACCTGAAGGTCTGGATTGTAGCGGAATTCATTTAAAGAGATAACTCCTTCTGACTTCGCGTTAATATCAATGATAGCATCACGATCTGTGATATTGATCACCGTACCTTCAACCACTTCATCATCAAGGGTATCTACAAAATTTTCCTTTACAAGTTTCTCAAACTCTTCAAGCTTGCCGTCGTCTATGACGTCAATACCTTCTTCGTAGTTGTGCCAGTTAAACTCCTCAAGAAATTTCTTTGGGTCTGCCTGGAACGCACTTCTGTGATCTGTAGGTTCTGGGATAGATTCTGTAGCCAGCTCTTCTGCATGTGCAACAGAACTTTTGAGATCTAAATTTTCCTCTCGCTTAGGCTCGTCTGAAGTATTTGCTTTTGTAGCTAACGCGTCAAGTGCTTTTTCATCAATAGAATCTGCTCTTTGCACGTTTTCTGTAGTTTGCTCAATTTCTTCCTTAGTTCCCTCGTTTTGAGGATTTGGATTTGTTTTTTCTTCTTCAGCCATTGCTGGTCAATTATTTGTATTTTACATCTCTCTGGAAGCGAATCAACGGAGTTTTGTAAAAGAGGTTTAAATTTTTGATTTTCAATCCCTTTTGGCGCTTCCTAACGCTGCCAAATGGAGGGCAAAAGTACGACATTTTTGAGATATAACAATGCCATCTTAAATCCAAAACCCTAATTAATTAAAACCTATAGTTTTTTGATTATCAAACTATTAAATTTTAATCGGAAAATACCGATTTATAGGGTCAAATGTCGGTTTTTGAAAGGTTATTTCTTAACTATTAATCGACTGATAAGTTGCATAAAATAAGAAAAGCCAATACCGAAAACTCCCGATATTGGCCTTAAATCATCTATTATTGAAGCTATATTAGCCTTTTAAGCGCATGATCGCTTTGCTATTTACGAATTCCTTCATTCCAAAACCACCATGTTCCCGGCCGTAGCCAGATCGTTTTACACCACCAAATGGCATATTGGGCTGTGCAAGTCCAAAAGAATTGATGAATATCATCCCAGTATCAAAATGGTTTTTGGCCAGTTCAAAAGCTTTATCCTCGTCTTTTGAAAAAATACCTCCACCAAGTCCAAAACGACTGTCATTGGCAATACGCATCGCATCCATATCGTCTTTGGCTTTTATGAGCGAAGCAACCGGGCCAAAAAGTTCGTCGTCATATGCCGGCTGGCCTGGTTTTACATTCCCCAGTACCGTTGCGGGATAAAAGTAACCCTCTTGATCAGGAACTTTTCCACCGCATAAAATCTCAGCGCCTTTAGCAACACTTTGCTCTACCTGCTCGTGCAGATCATCACGCAAATCTTCACGCGCCATGGGGCCAATCTGGAAATCGTCCTGAGTGGGATCCCCAAAAGTGACTTCATTCATTTTCTTGACAAATTTTTCTTTAAATTCATCATATACTTTTTCGGTCACCACAAAACGTTTTGCCGCTACGCAAGTTTCTCCATTATTATATATCCTTCCCTGGACGCACCACGATACCGCCACATCTACATCAGCATCCTCAAGCACCAGATACGCGTCGTTAGAACCGAGTTCCAACACCGTTTTCTTAAGGTTTTCACCGGCTTTTTTACCTATAATTTCTCCAGCTTTAGGGCTTCCGGTCAAGGTAACGCCACGTACAAGATCATTGTCTATTATCTTATCAGACTGCTCATGACTTACGCGTAATACAGTAAATATATGCTTCGGAAGATCTGATTCTTCCATGATTTTACCGATTAGTAATGCACAACCGGTCACGTTTTCGGCATGTTTTAAAAGAACACCATTACCCGCCATTAAATTTGCTATCGCATAACGAAAAACCTGATAGGCCGGAAAATTCCACGGTTGAATGCCATAAATAACACCAATAGGCGAATGGGTTATAAGTCCGCGACCGCCGCCAGGTAATTCCTTCTCTTCATCTGCAAGTTCCTTTGGGCCATTTTTTGCCGTGTAATCACAGATACCTATACAAAGATCAACTTCCTGCTCCCCTTGTTTGAGTAACTTGCCCATTTCCTGGGTCATCAGTTTTACGAGTTCGTCTTTGTGATTAGTCAAACTCTCACCTATGGTTTTAATTTTTTTTGCACGCTCTTCCGGGGCTATCAATTTCC
>JBDNGW010000668.1:0-2052 GCA_041689735.1 Leeuwenhoekiella sp.
AAAAGTCCAATTCTTGGAAAACCGGGTCAAATACTAATTTTTGGTATATTTTAATTTATTGAAATTCAGTTGATTACAATTACTAGATTGATCTTTTTTAAGACGATTCAATACATTTTATAGTTTTCGGAGTGGACTCAAAGGATGATTCTATGAATTGATCAAAGGATTTTAATCAAGTAAATTGGTTTTTTACCGCAGTTAAGGGCTACACAAATTTGTAGTCCTTTTTTATGGAAAAAAGTCAAAATGAAATATTGTATCCGTAAATTTGGGGCTTAAGTTTTTGATCAATATGCAGCAGTTACTAATAGTTGAAGATGATATTGCATTTTGTAAAATGCTTGAAACCTTTTTAAAAAAGAAAGGTTTTGAGGTTCATACGGCATTTTCGGGTTCTGAAGCCTTTAAAAAAATGGCAGAACTCAAGCTCGATTTGATAATAACCGATGTACGTTTACCTGATCAGGATGGTCTGGCCATTTTGCAAAAAGCAAGAAATGAGCTTGCGAGCACGCCGGTAATTTTAATGACCGGTTATGCTGAGGTAAATATGGCCGTAACGGCGATGAAAGAGGGCGCTTTTGATTATATTTCAAAACCGGTACGTCCAGATGAGCTCCTGGCTCTCATTAATAAGGCACTGGATGAAAGTGCCGTCCTAGCTGAAACCCTCCCGCCTAAAGAGACGCAAAACGATAAAGCAGAAACGCCAAAAAACACAAAACCACGCAGGTCTAAGTCTACCGGTTATGTGAAAGGAGTGAGCGATACGTCTAGTAAACTCAATCAATACATTGATCTTGTGGCGCCTACTAATATGTCTGTACTAATCATGGGAGATAGTGGGACGGGAAAAGAGTATGTAGCCAAGAATATTCACGATAAAAGTAAGCGCAAAGAGCAGCCATTTATCGCTGTAGATTGTGGAGCTATACCCAGGGAGATTGCCACTAGCGAATTTTTCGGCCATATAAAGGGTTCATTTACAGGGGCTGTAAATGACAAAATAGGACATTTTGAAGCAGCGAATGGTGGAACTATCTTTTTAGATGAAATAGGAAACCTGAGCTATGAACTACAGGTTCAACTTTTACGAGCCCTACAGGAACGTAAAATAAAACCCGTGGGCAGTAATAATGAAATAAACGTTGACATAAGAGTGCTGGCTGCGACTAATGAAGATCTTGAAGAAGCCGTGAGGCAGGGGGAGTTTAGGGAAGATCTGTATCACAGGCTTAACGAGTTTTCCATACAGGTGCCACGCCTTTCTGACAGGCAGGATGATCTTATGCTTTTTGCAAATGTTTTTTTGGACAAGGCCAACAGTGAACTCGAGAAAAACATTACCGGTTTTGATGAAGCTTCCATAAGCGCAATGAAGGCGTACGACTGGCCAGGAAACCTGCGCGAACTTCAGAATACTATAAAGCGCGCCGTACTGCTTACGGTTTTAGACAAGATTGATCTGGATGTATTGCCCCGCGAACTTATGCTGGCAAAAGATCAACCTAGCCGTAATGACTACGGGCTGTTTAAAAATAAAAATGAAGAGGAGATGATCCTCACCGCACTTGAAAATGCTGGGGGGAATAAAAGCAAGGCAGCTCGATTACTTAATATAGATCGTAAAACACTTTACAATAAACTTAAACATTATGATATAGATCTTTGATCTCTTCCTTGAGGTTTAGGATTAGTTTATTGATTTTTTGATTGACCACATGGCCCAGTGGAATGCAGTACCACTTTTGAGGTACATGGCAAATCTGGGCTTTCTAGTTTTTCCAGGATAGTTATGATTTCTAACGCGTGCAATTGCCTGAACATGGGCAACATTTTGTGTGCAATCTTATTGATATCCTCACAAGATCGGTGCGCCAGGCCTGTGTTTAGATCATATAAACTGTTTGTGGTACTTTCCACAAAGACGTTAAGTATAGACTGCAGCGAATCTGGATCTTGATCAGCAAATAACTTGAAATCTTCTAAGGTATAGCCTTTTTCTGGATCAACTACTTTACTTTCAGAAGTCAATTTATCCGTCTGCTG
>JBDNGW010000669.1:0-5504 GCA_041689735.1 Leeuwenhoekiella sp.
CTTTTGTGTGGGTAAATAACTTTATCGCAGATCAGCTTATGACCGATTATCCCACCTATGCATGGATCACGACACTTACCTATTCGTTTAATGCCCGGGTTGCGATTTTTGGCGAATACCAAATGTTGCATAGCGATATTTATGCAGATGATCTTCTGCGTTTTGGGGGGGCGTACTTATTCACCAAAAATTTACAGGTAGATATTAATGCGCTGGTCAACTTTAAGGATACCCCACAACGTTTACAAGTGGGCATTGGTGTTTCCTATCGGCTCGATAAGCACCGCTTAGATGAAGAAATACTGGCAGACTAAGGGTTTGTGATAAAATAAAGTGTATAGAATTGACAATGTTATTTTGTGCAGTAACAAGGCAAAAAACGCAGCTTTAGCCGTAGCTAAAGCGAGGCTTTTTAACGAAGTTAGTGCGCAAAATAACAAGTCAAAATGTATAGGTCATTTCATTACAAGCCCTAAGCAAATTAATTTATTTTTTAAAAGCAAGCGAATTAGGAAAATGGTTACGATCAAAGAAATGACGTCTAAAAGGGAGATGAAGGCCTTTGTTAAGTTTCCCTTTAGCCTATATGAACAGGACAAGCACTGGGTGCCACCGCTTACCAATGATGAGCTTGAAAGCATGAATAAAGAAAAAAACCCAGTGTTTAGAAATGCGCGTGCCTGGTTCTTTCTTGCTTATCAAAACAACAAACCTGTAGGCCGCATCGCCGTGATCATCAATGATATTGAAGTCAAGGACCAGCAAAAACCAAAAGTCCGTTTTGGGTGGTTTGATGTCGTTGATGATATTGAAGTTACCAAGGCTTTACTTAATAAAGTTGAAGATATAGGAAAATCGGAAAACCTGAAGTGGATGGAAGGTCCCGTAGGGTTTAGTAATATGGAGCGTGCGGGTTTACTTATACAAGGTTTTGAGTATCTAAATACTATGATCACTTCCTATAATTACCCGTATTATCAAGAGCATTTTGAAAATTTGGGCTTTGAGAAAGCGGCAGAATGGGTAGAGTTTAAAATAAAGATACCACCGGCCAGCGAATCCAGGGAGAAGGTAAAAAGGTTTGCCCAGATCATTAAGGATCGCTACAAACTTAAAGTGATTCACTTTTCCAAGAGCAAAGATATTATACCTTTTGTAGATGATATGTTTGGGCTGCTCAATAAGACTTATAATAACTTGAGCACATTTGTTCCCATACAACAGTATCAGATTGACCATTATAAAGAAAAATATATTAAGTTCATCAACCCAAATTTCATTAAATGTATTGAAGATGCTGAAGGTAAACTCATTGCTTTTTCGGTAATCATGCCATCTTTTAATGAAGCGCTAAAAAAAGCCAATGGAAGTCTGTTTCCTATAGGTTTTTATCATTTACTGAAAGCTCGGAATAAAAATGACAAAGCCGCATTTTATTTAATAGGCATTGATCCCGAATATCAAAACAAAGGCATAACCGCAGTAATTTTTCAGGAAATGCAGGATCTTTTTAATAAAAATGGCATTTCAGAAGTAGAAACAAATCCTGAACTTGAGGAAAATAAGGCGATCCAGCAACTGTGGAAAAATTACGACCACGAACTCCATAAACGTAGACGAACCTATAAAAAAGATTTGCAAAACTGAATTTAAGTTGAGATTGGGTCAATCTAAAGATGTTGACTCCAAATAATTTCTACGGAAAAAGTATTAAAAAACCTCATTTTCCAGTGAAAAATGAGGTTTTTTAAATATAAAATCTCTGCTTAAAATTCAAAAACCTTTCCATCATCTGCCAGCAGCACATTGTCAAAAATTTCTTTGGCCTCATCACCAAATAAATCCAAATTTGGATATCTGGTGGAATAATGGCCTAAAATAAGATGTTTGACCTCCGCCTCAAGCGCCATTTTACCTGCTTGTTTTGCTGTTGAATGTCCAGTGGGTTCTGCAAGATCTGCGTGTTCTTCAATAAAAGTAGCCTCGTGATAAAGCACGGTAACTCCTTTTAATTGCGGAATATTATCAGGTTTGTAAATGGTATCGCTGCAGAAAGCGTAACTCATGGTAGGATCTGGATCAAAGGTAAGTTCGGCATTGGGGATTACCCTACCGTCATCAAGCGTAACATCTTTCCCTGCTTTGATCTTTTTATAATACACCACATCGATCTTATATTTTTGTGCCGCGTTGATATTCAACTTGCGTTCTGTAGGCTTTTCCCTAAAGAGAAAACCGTTGGCATAAATTCGGTGTTTTAATGGAATGGTATCTACGGTAACTTTGTCATCCTCATAGATCCTCACAGAAACTTTTTCCTCCAGTTCATGAAAATAAAGTGGATAATTCGTCCAACTATTGGACAGTTTCAGTTGCAAGGTGATTGCCTCTTTAATTCCCTTCGGCCCGTAGATATGCAGGTCTTTTTTTCGATTGAGCAGTCTAAAAGTAGCGACGAGTCCCACAAGACCAAAAAAGTGGTCCCCATGCAAATGTGAAATAAAAATATGTTCAATTTTAAAAAATTTCACTTTGTTGCGACGCAGTTCAACCTGTGTCCCCTCACCACAATCAATTAGAAAAAGCTCATTTCTCATCTCTAAAACCTGTGCAGTAGGATTGGTAAGTGAACGTGGTGTGGCGGCATAACAGCCTAGAATAGTGAGCTTCATGATGCAATTTTAATCAAAATCATAGCTTTAATGTATTATAAAACTTTTCAGCTAACTTATAATTCGGGTTTTCAGCGTTAAAATCCGAGATCTCGCTGAATTTCTTCTAAATCTATAACATCTTTGGCTTCATCTAAGGTAGGAACGACCATAATTTCTTCTGGAATGTGCTCTATCCCCGCGGCTTTATTCACCAAAACAAACGACAATTTTGCCGCCCGTTGCTTATTGGAAAGTATCAAGAAAGAAAGCAGTTCCTCCAGGTTCATCTGCTCATATTTTAGGAGATCGATGACCAGATGTTGGTTATTATATGCCTTCGGAACGATATATTCTAAGAAGGAAGCAAACTGCATTACATTGTCAGCATCATCTCCCAAAATGGTAAATTTTTCCCTTTTATCTACTTGCATTGTGTTTAATCTTTGAAGCCAACAAATATATGACAGCCATTCTGACTGCGACACCATTTTCTACTTGATTTAAGATAATGGCCTGCTCAGAATCTGCCACATCGCTGGTAAGTTCCACTCCACGGTTTATGGGCCCTGGGTGCATGACCACTATTTTTTTATCAAGCTTGTCTAGGATTTCTTTATTGAGTCCGTATTGCTGGGTATATTCCCGTGTACTGGGAAAATAACTGATATCCATCCGCTCGTTCTGGACCCGTAGCATATTGGCCACATCGCACCATTGCAGGGCTTTTTGAAGATTGAGCTCTACCGTTACGCCCAGCGATTCAATATAGCGCGGCATCAGGGTTTTTGGCCCACATACTTTTACTTCGGCGCCCAACATGCGCAGCGCAAAAATATTGGAAAGCGCTACCCTACTGTGCAAAATATCGCCCACAATAACTACTTTTTTACCGCGCACTTCACCCAATTCCCTTCTTATGGAATAACAATCGAGCAGCGCTTGCGTGGGATGTTCGTGTGCGCCGTCACCGGCATTTATTATACTAGCATCGATGTTTTTGGATAAAAATACACCTGCGCCAGGGTTGGGATGACGAAGTACTACCATATCCACTTTCATGGCAAGGATATTATTAACCGTGTCAATTAAGGTTTCCCCTTTTTTTACCGAAGATGCTCCCGACGAAAAATTGATCACATCCGCGCTCAGGCGCTTTTCAGCAAGCTCAAAAGAAAGTTTAGTACGCGTGCTATTTTCAAAAAAAAGATTGGCAATCGTAATATCCCGCAAGGAGGGCACTTTTTTAATGGGACGGTTAATGACCTCTTTAAAATGATCGGCGGTTTTAAAGATCAGGTCTATATCTGCCTTTGTAATATACTTTATTCCCAATAAGTGGTTTACACTTAACTCGCTCATCTTGAAATTGCTATTCTTATTCTTACTGCAAAAATTACCATTTTAAGCTGTTTTTGAACGTTTTAGGTGATTTTGGATGTTTTTTAAAATAAACCTAGCAACCATCCAGATATCTGCTCTAAAAACTAGTACTTAAAAGGCTATTAAATCTTTTCCTTACTTCTTTAAACATCTGGCATTAAACCCATATAAAAATTCTACCTAGTTCCTCGGAAAAACAACACACTTCCACAAGCTCAGCACAACGCCTTCCAGGTCCCATTTCACTTTTCTATATTCTCTTTTTGCACTCTTCTTTCTTTCCACTCTGAACTCTTAGCTTCGAACTTTACACTCTTTTCTCTTTCTCTCTGAACTCTTAACTCTTAACTCTTAACTCCGAACTCTGCACTTTCCTCTCTTCTCTTTTCTCTCTTTTCTATTTCCACTCCGAACTCAAAACTCAAAACCCTAAACTCTAAACTACCTCATTCCTCATTCTTAACCAAATAAACCACATCTTCCCCGTCATTTTCTTTCCAGCAAACCTTTACTTTTTCACCGGGTATCGCGTCAACTTGTCTTCCCCTATAATTGGGTTGTATAGGTAAATGCCGACTGAACCTGCGATCTATCAGCGTGAGCAGTTCCACTTCCCTTGGTCTCCCAAAACTTTGCACGGCGGTAAGTGCAGCGTTGATGCTGCGACCGGTGTAGAGTACATCATCTATAAAGACCACTTTTTTATCTTCTACAATAAAATCGATTTTGGTTGTATTTGCACCTGGGAGCATTTCGCCACGACGAAAATCATCCCTAAAGAAGGTAATATCGAGATAGCCCAATTTAATCTGCGGCACATCATAGTTTTCTTCGAGCAGCTTTTTAATGCGTTCTGCCAGAAAAATACCACGCGGCTGTAGCCCAATAAGCGCCGTTTCCTTAAAATCAGTATGGTTTTCAATGAGTTGACAGGCGAGTCGGTTGAGGATAATATGGATCTCTTTTGCGCTGAGCAGTACTTTTTGACTCATAAGTAGAATTGCTGTCATCGTTTTACAAAGGTAAAGATAGGGATTTTTTTAAATCTTACCAGCGGGTTTTACGTGCATGTCGGGCAGACATTTTCAACAGCTTTTAATTGAAAATTCAATAACTGTTTTGAACTATACTTCATTTGCTTTCCTACCGGTAAAAACAGATATGCTCTAGAATAGAAGATCTTGCTGCTTGCAAAAAGCAGGATAGAGGTCAGCGTTTAAATACATATTTATATTGTAGGTATATTATAGGTAATGTTCTGTACATCATTATTTTGAAGATGTTATTTCTTGCAAACATCAATGAAAACCCCTCCGCTTAGCGGCATACCGAAGCAAGTTCAGTACAGGCTCTCCCCTTGAAAATAAGGGGAGGAACTACAGAACATTATTCTTCTTAATATTTGAGTCCACTCCGAAAAGTCCAATTCTTGGAAAACCGGGTCAAATACTAATTTTTGATATATTTTAA
>JBDNGW010000670.1:0-6836 GCA_041689735.1 Leeuwenhoekiella sp.
AAATCCAATAACTATCAAAAAACATGGTAGAAAAGCGAAAAGTATTTTTAAATATGGACTGAATTTCTTAGCTGGCATTTTGTTAAATAATGAAAATCAATCTAATATGAACATATTTCATTTTTTGTCATGTACTTAGACTATCATTACAAACTGAATTAGTTGAATGCCCTAAAATAAGCATTAATCTTCCTGAGCCAATATTTTATTCTGTTTATAAGGCCTTACAATAAGACGGGCTCCTTTATCGTAATTCCAATAATTATAGGTCCAGTTGATCAAGGTCACAAGACGGTTTTTAAAACCTACCAGAAACCAGAGGTGAACAAACATCCACATAAACCAGGCTACAAACCCGCCAAAGTGCATTCCGGCAACATCTGCAACTGCTTTATTACGACCAATGGTAGCAAGGGAGCCCTTGTCAAAATAGGAGAATGGCTCCATTTTCTCGTTTTTGGCCAGTTTCTTAAGGTTTTTGGCCAGATGTTTTCCCTGTTGTATCGCCGGCTGGGCAACTTGAGGATGGCCTTTGGGATATTCTTCAGATTCCATTAGCGCAATATCGCCAATGGCATAAATGTTTTTGAAACCATGCACGGCGTTAAAGGAATCAACAATGTAACGGTTGGCATTTTCATGGAGCGCCGTTTTCTCAAAGCCAGATATTGCAGCACCAGTAACCCCGGCGGCCCAAATAAAATTTGCCGTTTGAAAACTTAGATCTCCTTTTGTGGTTACCAAATTATTTTCATACGTATCCACCATTGTTTTCAGGTGAATCTGTATACCAAGCTTCTCGAGCTGTTTCTGGGCTTTTTCTGAACACTCTTCGCTAAATGGTGGTAACACGCGATCAAGTCCTTCCACTAGGTGAATTTCAATTTCATTGATATCCATATCTGGGTAATCGTTCTGCAATACGTGCAACCTTAATTCTGCGATTGCACCACAAAGCTCTACCCCGGTAGGTCCAGCACCGGCAATTACAAAACGCAATAATTCCTTTCGTTTTACAGGATCTTCCATTCGGTTTGCCTTTTCCAGGTTCTCAAAAATCATACTGCGTATATTGAGC
The DNA here is from genome assembly GCA_041689735.1 of Leeuwenhoekiella sp. GTDB lineage: Bacteria > Bacteroidota > Bacteroidia > Flavobacteriales > Flavobacteriaceae > Leeuwenhoekiella. The sequence goes on from JBDNGW010000670.1 coordinate 1,079, forward strand.
GCCTGCGGGAGTGTTTTCATCCAAACCGCGTTATTTTCTATACTTTCATTGCCAAAAAAATTGGTTTTTGTTCCTGTGGCAATAACAAGGTGATCATAAGATAAATCACCTACATCTGTACGTATTTTAGAGAGAGTGGTGTCAATATGGGATACTTCCGCCATGCGGAAGAACATATTTTTTTGATTTTTGATTATTTTGCGCAGCGGATACGCAATAGAATCTGGCTCCAATCCTGATGTACCTACTTGATAGAGCAACGGTTGAAAAGTATGGTAATTCCTTTTGTCTAATAGGATAATTTGATATGGAGACTTTTCGAGATTTTGGGCAAGGTTCATACCACCAAAACCACCTCCAATAATAACAATACGAGGTAGTTGAGTATCGGGTATATTCATGAGCGTTATTTTAGCACAAAGTTAAAGTACAAATAGCTAGTTTATTCTCGTTTATAATAAATTTAGCACAACATGTAACAACTGCTGCTTTATGGCTACCAATGTTACGAAACAATAATTTTTGGAACCAAAACTAGAGAGGCAATTTGTTGTCCTGTTGGAAAAAAAACAGAATATCGTGCATAAAATATGCAGGTTGTACACGAACGATGCCGATGCTCACAATGATCTGTTCCAAGAGATTTCAATACAATTATTCAAAGCGTACCCTAAATTTAGGGGGGAAGCCAAATTTAGCACCTGGATGTATCGGGTTGCCCTAAATACTGCAATCACACTTTACCGCAAGTCAAAAAAACGCATTCGCACCCAAGACTTTGATACGGTCATGTTTAAAGTCGCCAGTGAAGACTATGACAATACGGTAGAACAGCAGTTAAAATTAATGTACGCGGCCGTAAAACAGTTAAATGATATAGACAAGGCGTTAGTCTTTCTCTATCTGGAAGACAAACCCTATAGTGAGATTTCAGAAACCCTGGGCATAACGGAAGTAAACGCACGGGTAAAAATGAATCGTGTCAAGAAAAAATTAAAGGAACTTTTAAATTCCTAATGAAGATGGATGAGCTTGAACTTTTAAAACAAGACTGGAAAAAGCAGGATGCCAATTTACCATATATCGAAGCAAATAAGTTAGATGTGATGATACATAAACGATCAGCATCGCTCACAAAATGGATCCTGATCATTGCAATTCTAGAATTTATATTCTGGATGGGCCTCAATGTGGTAACCTCAACAAAAGACACTGCGGACAGTCTCAAAAGTTTGCACTTTTATAAAATAAATATTGCATTGACCGTACTCAATTGCAGCGTTCTCCTGTTTTTTATATTCCGTTTTTACAGAAATTACAGAGGCATACAAACCACTGATAACGCGCGTATGCTGATGCAAAAAATCTTAAAGGTGCGCAGAACAGTAAATTATTATGTGATCTATAATCTTACTTTTCTTTTTGTTTCTGCAATTATGATCATGACCGCTATGTATTTTTATGATCCCACGGTCAAAAAATTACTTGAAATTTCGGAAAATGGTCAAGGTAATATTACTTCTTGGGGTCTTATACTGCTTTCGGCAGCATTTATCATAGTACTTCTGGTTGTTTTCTGGCTTTTTTATAAGTTGCTTTATGGAATCCTTATGCGGCGTCTAAAACGCAATTATAAAGAACTAAACAAGTACGAACTGGATGATTGCTAAAAGGTTCTCGTAAAATTTTTTATTTATTCAAATAGGAATAGTGTGGATTTTCGCCACATAGTCTTATATTGCAAACTCGTAACTAGTATTTTTAACCCCGAGCATTCTATAAAATTATTTATCAATGAGTCAAATTGCCAAAACTATTTTACTTGCTGCCCTGGGATTCAACTTTCTTTTTGTTACGGGTATCGCTATTTTTACAGAAGTAAAGTTTACAGACAACTGGATTCTTTTCCTTTATATAGGGATGATTTTAATGGGGCTATGGCTCTACATAGGAAAGGTAAAACCCAACCGCTAGACGTAATTGAAGACCTGTTTTTACCATCTTTTGGAAAGCTTTTGAATTTTGAATTCGCAACGTAAAACTGTTTAATTGAACCAGAACATCCCTTTACGTAGGGTTATCGTTTTCAATGAAAAGTCATTCTTTAGTTGACCCCTTAAGGGAATTCTCAATTCTGATCTCTGAACTCCAAACATAAATCTTCCTATTTACTAAAACACCTTATTAAGTAGATTTTCCTTTTTGACGCGTCCTTTCTCAAAGTTTTTTTGCCTTTGGAAAGTTAACCCTGCTTGGGTTAAAGAAGGTCATTTTGAATTTTGAATTCGTAACGGAAACCTCTTTAATTGGCCAAAAACAAATTTTTTGCGCAGATTTATCTATTTCTACGTCGAAAAAGAAAGATCACTCCTTAAGTACCACGATTATAAACTCTGAACTCTGAACTCTAAACTCTAAACAAAATCTTACTAATACTCCCATCTCCTATCTTTATTGAGCTCTTCCTGGGCCTTCATTTCTTCGGTAGGGATTACCTTTAAAAAAGAAGGATGCTGCTCAATGGCATATTCTATCATCTCTACAATATCCTCTACACTGTCCCTTTCATAATCGATCTTTAATGGCCCCTTGATTTCCATACTCTGTAGTATGCCCTTCTTTTTAATCTGTAATCCTTTTTTATCAAAAGATCTCCTAAAACCATCAATGACGATAGGCACCACAATGGGTTTATACTGTTTGATAATATGAGCCGTACCCTTTCTAATGGGCTTCCAAGGTTTCGTAGTACCCTGCGGAAACGTGATAACCCAACCATCGTGCAAAGCGATGCCAATATTTTCAGTATCGCTTAAATTTACGGGACGCTCTATTTCTTCACCTTTAGAGCGCCAGGTCCTACTTACTGTTACCGCACCACCATAAGCCATAATACGCGGAAGGATACCACTTTTCATGGTTTCACTGGCGGCCACATAATATATATTCAATTTTGGCTGCCATAGGTAACCTACGTTTTTTATACTATCTACCCTGCCGCTCAGACTGGCATTAAACACGTGAAACATAGCTGCGACATCGGCAAAATAGGTCTGGTGGTTGGAAACAAAAAGTACGTTTGTACCTGGCAATTCCTTTATGATCTCAGAACCTTCTATCTTCAACTCGTTAAAACCACGATACCGCCTATGCGTCATCGCTCCCATAATGCGAATAAGCCATTTCTTTAAGATTAGATAATGACCAAAGGGATTGGTCTTAAAAATTCCCATAAAAGATGTGATTTCTTTAATTAACAGCCATAATATGCATTCGGCCTACTTCAAAATTAAATTTATAAAATTGACATTATTCTAACGCTAAAAGTATATTTTTCATTTCACTTAACATCATTGCCGTAGCGCCCCATACCACATTTTTATTGAGCATAAATGCAGGAACATCAAGATCTACAGCATATGAAGTGGTTATTTTTTGAACCACGATGCTTTCTTTGGCCAAGAAATCGCTCACTTTGACCTCAAGAATGGCTTCTACTTCTGCCTCTTCGGGGATAAATGTAGGCGTAAATTCGGTAAAGCCCATAAAAGGCTGTACCCAGAAATTACTGGGCGGAACATAGACTTTAGTCATCTTTTTGACCAATATAATATGTTCTCGGGACAACCCCACTTCCTCTTCGGTTTCCCGTAGCGCTGTGGCTTCAATATCATCATCAAAGATTTCCCGCTTTCCGCCAGGAAATCCCACCTGGTTGCTGTGTACCCCTTTATAGGTTTTGCGCAAAATAAGTACCAGCATCGCCTCCTGCTCAACCGAGGGATAGAACAGGCCTACCACACCGGCTTCTCTCGGATTATTAGCCGCGATATCGGTTATTTTTAAATTTTTGATTCGTTCTACCGGAGCCATTTCAAACTGTGCCCGCTCGCCCGGTAAAGACAAATTGCTTAAATTTGAGAGTCTAATTTTTAATTGTTGAAACTGCATCTATGCGCACGATCTATTTACTATGTTTGATTGCCGCCCTGTTCACTGCTGGGGCTTGTGAAGATAAAAATTCTTCGGTCAAAAAATCTTTGGATATCGAGAAAAAGGAACAAAAACCCGACTCCATCCCTCAAGATAAAGCCAAGGCCCAAAATGAAAAACTTAAAAATAAGATAGGGGCTATCATAGAATCTCAAGAATTTCTGCAGCCTTTTTTATTGGAATATGGCAAAAACAATCCAGAGACCCGGGTACGTATAAAAACTCGTTTTGGGGATATTGAACTTGAACTTTATAAAGATACACCTTTGCACCGTGCCAATTTTATACTTCTCGTAAAGCAGGATTATTTTAATGAAACCATGATGCACCGCGTTTCAGAAGGATTTGTTGTTCAGGGTGGAAACAGTGACGGTTATGAAACACCAAAAAAACGCCAGCGCATTGGCAATTACCTCATCCCTAACGAAGCGAAACCAAAATATCCCCACGTGCGCGGCGCGCTCTCTGCCGCAAAATATACAAACCAAAATGTTAGCCAGGCTTCCTCCCCTTTTGAATTTTTTATTGTTGTTCCAGAAAAGGGAGCGCATCACCTGGACGGCAAACACACTGTTTTTGGCCGGGTCACCAAAGGTATGGACGTCGTCGATGAGATCAGCAAGGTGGAAGTGGATGACAATGAATGGCCCAAAAAGAACATTTACATTGATATGGAACTCATGGATTGAAATATATTATTTTGAATTTTGAATGCTGAATTTTAAATATGGTAAACGCTTGTATGTTTTGCGCCTATTTCGACCAGAAAAGTAATTCGATTATCAAAATAATTTATCAGAAATCACATTCATTTAGTTAGAACCGAATAGAATTTTTTAAAAATATATACTTTATTTTTTTCTATGCTGAAAAGATTTAATTAAGCTTCAACGGAAATTTTTTCTATAGTTTCAAACTTTATAAAGATTGCGAAGAGACAGAATTACCTTTCCCCTCCAATTTAAAAATAGCAAGGTTAAATTAAATTTATGTCAGTTTCTACTTAAAAATACCGGTTTTAAAACCATCAATTGTAGTCTGGTTTTTGTCTTTCCAATATTTTTTAATCCCCACTTCGCCCTTATTTTCGGCCCAGGTAATAAGCGTATCCCGAGGACTATCAAAATCCATAAAGGGAACTCCAAAACCACAGGAGGTCTGTTCCAAATCGATGTTAAGTTTAAAGATCTGCCGCGCTCCGGGCAAATCCTCAAAATAAGTTATGTACTCGTCAAATTCCGCATCCCGTTCGTGATAGACTTTAGCGGTGCCGTAGATTCTCAAAATCAACGGATTTTGTCAAAAGAACAAAACAAAATAGTCATCCGGTCTTCAGAAAGCAGGTGCGCTGCTGTTTCATTTCCGCTACCAGTAAGATTTAGCCAAATAAGTTCGTTCTCATTTAAGATATGTAATGTGTCAAGACCTTTCGGTGAAATATTAACACGCCCTTCCGCCTGCGCAGTACCTACAAAAAAGACATGCTGTTCATCTATAAATTGAATCAGTTTTGCATTTAAAGACGCAAGTTTTTTACCCATTTTTTATTTGTATTTGACTACTTTTTGCTGTTTCAAGCCTTATTTCAGTCCATTTTTATGGTAAATATTACCTCATTTTGCTGAAGTAAAAATCACACCTTCTTAGAAGGTGGCTTTGGCTAGCCCCCATAGGGGGCGACTTAGGCTCGTTCTAAAAATCAAAACGCTGTTGCTGATCCTCAATTTTCTTCTCTTCTTTCTCCTGATGCTTCACATATCTGCGG
>JBDNGW010000671.1:0-5800 GCA_041689735.1 Leeuwenhoekiella sp.
CACTTCGACAAGCTCAGCACAGCGCACTTCGACAAGCTCAGCACAGCGCCTTGCAGGTCGGTCTGCGCATTGCGACGTCGGGAGGTAATCCATACCTGTGAGGTCTCGCTTTTTTCAACTTTATTCCAAAACCGAAAATTCAATCGCAGAATCCCCGTAAACCGTATGTTCTTGCTTTTGAAAATCTTCCGCTTTTGCTTTATATATATTCGGTACAAACGTCTGCGGATTCAAATCCAATAATGGAAACCAGGTGCTTTGCACTTGTATCTGCAATTTATGACCTTTTTTGAAGGTATGATTCACCGCTTGCAACGCAAAATTTACCGGCGTTTTAACATTCGGTTCAAAAGGTTCCGGCTTTGAAAAATCATTTCTAAAACGGCCGCGCATCACTTCGCTGCGTACCATCATAAAATAATTGCCCATTTTTAAGTAGTCCTGCGTTTCCTCAAAATCCTCCGCATCGGGTGGGAAAACGTCTATTACCTTCACGATCCAGTCTGCATCCGTGCCAGTTGTGGCAACTTGTAATTTGGCCTTGATCTCACCAGAAAGTGTCATATCTTCTTTCAAAACTTTAGTTTCATAAACTAAAACATCAGGACGACGCGCGGCAAAACGCTGATCATCGGTCATGTATTTTCGCGGCGTGAATACCATTTTAATATCTTCGGAATACGGCACCGGTTTTTTGGGATCGCTGGTAAAGGTGTTTTTAAAATTTGCCGAAGCATTTTCACTTAGCTCTTGATTTTCGCCCAGATACATGGTTTTTTGAGTGGTCGCTTTGGCCGGCCATTCGGTAAATTTATCCCAGGTATTCGCGCCGGTATCGTACATATAGGCTTCCGGCAGATCGAGTTCGCCTTTTCCATCTTCCTTCAGAAAATGATTAAAAAATTTTGTTTCCACATTCTGTTGATAATCCCGCGAAATATTATCGCCAAAATACACATTGCCAATCGCCTGGCGCACGTCATTGCCCGCCCAGTCGCCATGACTCCATGGTCCATAAACGATCGTATTGTAGTTGTTGCTGGTTTTTTCGATCTGCTTATAGGTCTGAAATGGGCCGTACAAATCTTCGGCATCAAAAAAGCCTCCCACGATCATCACCGCCGGTTTAATATCCTTTAAATGTGGCAGGATATTCCTTTTTTGCCAAAAATCATCATAACTGGAATGATCTTTCAACTGTTGCCAAAACACGTTATCTTCCTTATAAAAACTATCCAAGGTTGTTAGCGGCGTGTGTTCCAGAAAAAACTGATATTGGTCTTCAGTGCCCAACTCGGGGAACTCATACCAGGCTTCTTTAGTGGGCTTGTCTTTCATATATCCAAAAACGGCTGTAGCACGCCAATAACTGAGCAAATACGCGCCATTATGATGAAAATCATCAAAAAAGAAATCTGAAATACAAGCTTGTGGCGAAACCGCTTTTAACGCAGGATGCTCGCTCAGCAAAGAATAGGTCGCATAAAAACCGGGATAGGAAATTCCATAGATCCCCACATTTTTATTGGTGTTTTCCATATTATTGATGAGCCATTCTATCGTATCATAGGTATCGCTGACCTCGTCGGTCTGATCGCCCTTTTTATTGGGAATAAAGGGACGCATATTATCATAAACGCCCTCACTGTTCCAGCGGCCACGCACGTCTTGCTGCACAAAAATATTGCCTTCTTTGACCATGAATTCGTTCGGCCCAATGCGGTTTTTAAACGCATTCTCGCCATAGGGTTGACAGCTATACGGCGTGCGGCTCATGAGAATAGGATATTTTTTAGACTTATCCTTTGGCGCATAGATCGTCGTGTGCAACTTAATACCGTCGCGCATTTCTATCATCACTTCCTTCTTGTCGTAATTCGCTTTTACATATTCCAGATCCCGCGCGAACATTGAGATTCCAGTAAGCAGGAAAAGTAAACTGAAAATTTGGGTAATCTTTTTCATGTATAATTGGTCTTAAATTGATTTTAAATTGGTTTTATTTTGTCGTCATGCTGAATTTAGTTCAGCATCTTACCAGTGTTGAAAAGCTGATGGGACCTTGAAATAAATTCAGGGTGATGCGGTCCTAATCTTTAGCTTTAGGCGAAAACTCAAGCATCACGCACCGTAAACTTCAACAGCTTTTTCGCTCCAGCTTGCACTCGATAGCGCTCATCGCTGCGATAACCTACAATCCAAATGATCTCGTTTCCATTGCAAAGCACTTTTATTTTTTCCTTATCTAAAATAGAGCATTTTTCATCCTTAAAATATTTACTGAGCTTCTTTTTTCCATGCATTCCAAATGGATAAAAATAATCGCCTTCCTGCCAACTGCGAAGTGTAAGTGGAAAATGGAGGGTTTCAGCATCAAAAACCGCCGATTTTGAGCCTAAATTACCTATTTTCTCGTCTTTTTCTACATTTAGAATGCTTAAAATAATAGCATCCAACTTAAGCAAGCGGTCTTCTGCTTTTACGGGAATACTTCCTTCCTCACTATTTTCCGCCTGCGCCAAAAGTAAAAATTCCCGATCCTTGACCAGCCGGTGTGTGGGCGAAAGCACCACTTTGCCAGATTGGGCATCCAGCAGGGCATAAATATCGTCCCAAGCGGAAAAACCAAAATTCTTCAGGAGTTCATAAAGAACCGCTTCTTTATGTGGAAGCTGTCGCAATTGATCAATATTCAGTTGAAAACCATCAAAAGTCTGAGTCACCACTTTTGGATAAATAAATGAAATATAATCCTCCACCAGCGCACTACTGGACTGCAGATGTTTTAATGAAGTTGAAAACGTGTTCAGGAAATTAGGAACTGCTTCCATGAGCGAAGGAATGGCGTGGTGCCGTAAATGATTCCGTAGGTATTTATCTGAATTATTGCTGGCGTCTTCCCGCCATTCGATTCTATTCTTAGTAGCATAGTCTGCTATTTCCTCTCTTGAAAATGGCAATAACGGTCTTAAGATCGATCCGTTCTGCTCCGGAATTCCTTGCAAACCAACAATACCGCTACCTCGGCTAAGATTGATCAAAAATGTTTCAAGTATATCATTGGCGTGGTGCGCGGTAAGGATAAAATCTGCTTTTTGTTCTTGCCGAAGTTCCTCAAACCATTGATAACGCAACTCGCGAGCCGCCATTTGAGTGGAGATTTTGTGATCTTCGGCAAAAGCCAAAGTGTCAAAATTTTGAATAAATACCCGATATTGGAGCTTTTTTGCCAGTTTTTCAACAAATGCGGCGTCTTTATCACTTTCGGCAGCGCGAAGGTTAAAATTACAGTGGGCAAAAATCACTGGATATTCCAATTTAGTTAAAAGATGTGCAAGCACAACACTGTCCATACCGCCACTAATGGCCAAAATGGAAGTTGAATTTTTAAGATAGGGAAACTGTTTTTGCAGATGGTTTTTAAAGGCTTTAAGCATATTTCAAAGATAGCGAAAACAAGATCTTTTTATTTGCATCAGCTTTTCCAAAGTTTGGAACTTTTGAAAAGTTTAAAACATTTGAGTAGTCAAGTTGTTAAATCAGATGCTTTTAATTATATTTACTAAGAACAATTATTCTAAAGATGATAACTAAATTTTCTAAAAAATATAAAATATCACCTTCTGTTTTGAGAAAGGCAAATTCCTCTTTGATAAAAAATGGCATATCAGACAAAATCAGGAACTCATTTACTGGTAATATCGATGTTGAATATCATACACAAGAGGGAATTATCGCAAAATCATTTACCAATTCAGATATTAAAGTAGCTTATGAAAAAGCGTTAAAAACATATGCCGAAAAAATTTAATTTTATCTACGAAGAATTGGTGTCTGACCGAAATGATATAATTGGTCATGTAGCCTATTCAATCTACAAACAAGATAAAATAGATTTTATCAAATCAAAAAAATAGCAGGGCATTGAGTTTGGCGACCAAATGTTTCAATCTTTTCATGAAATCAGTTCTTCCGATTCTTCAATTGAATCTTATAAAATAAAGGCTGAAATCGTTATGCAAGCTTTTTTTGAGAATACTATATCTGAAATATCCAATGATATAGAAGAAAAAATAAGAGTCATTCAAATCAGCCTTTTGAAAGAAACCATAAGGCCACTTATCTCAGGATTTTGGAGAAATGTAGGGGCAGGTTTAGTCAGTGCTTTCTTCTTTGCACTATTACTAGCTTGTCTTGCTCTAATCATACAATTTAGTGGTTCAACAATAAGTATTAAAGTTAAAAAAAAAACCAATATAGAATCCTCTGAATAATTTCAAATAAATCATTTCTGTAGAAAAAAATAAGAAAATTATTTGATATTCAAAGAAAAGTCATAAAAGAACCACTATGTAAAAATTCAAATGACGAAAAAGTGAACATTGCAGCAACTTTTCCAAATATCTACGCCACTAACTTAAAACCTCCCGCATCGCTTTGGCTTTGAGCAAACATTCCTCATATTCCTTTTCGGGATCGGAAAGTGCAGTAATCGCACTCCCCACCGAAAATGAAACATATTGTTTTGCCGAATCATAGAGAATACTACGAATGACCACGTTGAAATCAAAATCGCCCTCTGGCGTAAAATAGCCAAGCGCGCCGCTGTACAATCCACGTTTATGGCGTTCCAGATTTTCAATGATTTTCATTGCTGAAACCTTGGGTGCGCCGGTCATACTTCCCATGGGAAATGTCTTTTTGATCAAATCGACAACGGGAATATCATCATCTATTTTTGCGCTGATCGTTGAAACCAACTGGTGCACCTGCTTAAACGAATAAATCCCGCAAAGTTCATCAACATTCACACTCCCTTTTTGCGCTACACGCGATAAATCGTTGCGCACCAGATCTGTGATCATGATATTCTCGCTGCGCTCCTTTTTATCCTTAGTAAGTGCAATTGCTATTTGAGCGTCTTGGAGTGGGTTATCACTTCGGCGCGCCGTTCCTTTTATAGGTTGGCTGATAAGCCTATTCCCTTTTTTACGCAAATAACGCTCTGGCGAAGTGCAGAGCAGATACTTTTCGGCATATTTAAAATACGCGGCAAAGGGAGCTTGGGAAATACGATTGAGTGCGGAAAAAGTTTCCAATGGGGAAATCCTTCCGCTGGCGAAAAACTCTTGACAGAAGTTGGCCTCATAAATATCACCGCGATTCATATGATCTAGCATCCTGCGCACCTGCACCAGATATTCAGATTTATTTAAACGCGCCTTAATTTTTAAGTGATTTAGGCTAATTGGGCTATTTAGATTATTTTTAGAAGACAAAACCTGATTTTGAATTGCATGAAAGTCGGTATTTACTTGGTCTTCCATTTCCGGCACGTACATCTGTATAAGTATATTTCCGCGGAGCGCAATTATTTTTTCGGGCTGAAAAAAATAAAGTGCTGGGAATTCAAGTTGATCTTCGTTCCGGGAAACCAAAACTTCAAGATCGTTTTTAAGATCATAGGAAAGATACCCAAATATCCAATCCTGAGTGCTAGATTGATATGCGGCCAGTTTATCAAAAGCTCCTTCTGCAAACTCACATTTTAACGAAGAAACTTCACCTACGGCGAGCAGTGCGTCAAAATTGCCATGCGCATCCTCGTGCCCGTTGCTGTCAAGCCACAACACCATTTGTTGATTTTGCGACCATTGTAAAAGTTTTTGCTTTAACAGCGCAGCATCTTCAATGTGGTTCTTTTGGGCACCTCTTTTCAAGCAACAAAAATAACCTTTACAGAACAGAAAAGGCAATAAAAAACCGCCACTATAAATAGTGGCGGTGGTATTAAATTATA
>JBDNGW010000672.1:0-1561 GCA_041689735.1 Leeuwenhoekiella sp.
AAGTGACAGTTCAATCTATTTTTTAAAATAATACATTTCCCAAAATCGGTAGCGATCGTCGTTCTTAGCTTCTTCGGCTTGGGATTGTGTATTGATGTTCATGAGCATGGGAGATGTGGAATTTGCTTCGGCAGCCGGCCAGAGCGGAAGGTTTTCTGCATTGGGATTGCTGGTTTTGATGAAATTGGCAAAATAATACTCCATGGTCTGTGAAACCTGATAATCATCTTCGGTCCATTTGTGGGCTTTTATATAGTGCAGGTTACCCATCGCATATTCAATCTCATTCCGTGACCGGCACCCAATGGTTTTGGCTCCAGCGAATCTGCTTTTAACTGTGACCTGATTTTACTGTACAGATAGCGATAAACGGGTTGGTCGCTATTTTTAAGTTGCAGATCAAACCATTTCCAGGTACTGAACGCGATAAAATCATCTGAAGCGAGCGCCGTGGCCGAAAGCGCGACCTCTTCCGGTGTATTGTGGGCGTAAAGTTTTAAAACCCCATCGACCGCTTGTGGGTAGGCTTCTTTTACGCGGTTTGTAAAATTTTCTGGCGTGTTTTCCTGGTCTTGCATAAATGCGCTGCCAGAAACTTCAGCAGAGTTCCAGCCCAATAATAGCGGTATTTTTGATTGTTTTCCGGCGCTGAAGGTTTCAGGCAATGTTTCTGTATAGAAATTATTGTCCACGACCGTTGGGAAATTTTTATTATCCGCGTTTTTATAATGATCAAACAATTGTTCCGCACTGAGTGCCCGCAATTCCGTAAGGGACGGATTATTTATCGCTTCCGCGAAAGCGGAACCAATCGCCACAGCCTTTGCAGAAGAAACCGGCGCAGCGGTAGGATTGATCGCCGCCCCACTCTCCCCTATCGCACCAGCAATCAGGTCGCGCGAAAGCGGCGACGCCATAAGACCGCTCACCGAAATAGACCCGGCAGATTCTCCAGCAACGGTTATCTGCTCTGGATTTCCGCCAAAGGCAGAAATGTTTTTTTCTACCCATTTTAAGGCAGCAACCTGGTCAAGTAATCCATAATTTCCAGAACCCTTATATCCCGATTCCGCACTGAGTTCGGGCAGGGCCAAAAACCCAAACACATTGAGCCTATAATTTATCGTGACCACGACCATGCCTTTTTGGGCCAAACTGGAACCATCATAACGCAATTCAGAACCGTCACCGGCGTTAAAACCACCGCCGTGAATGTAAAAAAGCACGGGAAGTTTGCCTTCTTCCGCATTTGCAGGCGCCCAGACATTCAGGTACAAACAATCTTCGCTGATCTTTTCCGATCTGTACATGAGATCGTCCCACAGGCGCTCCTGCATGGGGCGGTCGCCAAAGGTTTTCGCATCGCGCGCGCCCTGCCAACTTTCGTGTGGCTGTGGAGCTTTCCACCGTAAATCGCCCACGGGCGGCTGGGCGTAGGAAATGCCATAATAGATCTTGAGGTTTTTATCTGGCGCATAAATACCCTCTAAAATACCATTTTCTGTGGTTACGCGGGCGTTTTGCGCCATTTTGGTTTTTGAGGTTTTACAGGAAATAAAAA
>JBDNGW010000673.1:0-3194 GCA_041689735.1 Leeuwenhoekiella sp.
AACCTATTAATATTATTCAGTCGTTTATTAATAACCTTATGCTGCAACTTTCCCAGTTAAAAAAGGTCTTATAGTTAATTAACGATCTATATGATTTTGAAAATAAAGACGTTTAAGAGTATGCAGCGATATCCATTATTTTATTATTGATACGGTCTGTTTAGTGACCTAATAAAAACTTCTTATGTTTACCTATAAAAATATTGCCAACAGATCTCTGGAAATTATCGTGAAGCAACCTTTTACCCAAGAAGAAGTGAACCGGGCCTTTACCTATATGGATGCACTTGCGGAAGATATGGATACTGAAATATCCTTTAATGTGCAGCCAGAACTCAAAGATAACCTGATACAGATGATCGATAAGCAATACACCCCATTGCACGAATACCGGATCGTTGAAAATACCGATTAAAAATTTGCACTGCACACAAACCTGTTAAGCTCTCCCGTTCCATTTTCCCTTTAAGAGGAACTTCGGACAAAAAAAATGCCAAGTCAACTTTCTCCTTTAATTCTTAAATACTGCGGATTTTCATACAATTAGGGTCATAATATTCCCATTAGTTAAAAATTGGCCTGCAAAAATATGGAAAAATTCATTTTGGTCTTGTAAATTAGACCTGTTATAGGTACCTTGACCAGCTATAATATAATAGCTAAACCGTTTTATTTACTTTTAACCTTATGAAAACAGAACAAACTTCAGCATCTAACAATTCCCGTAGGGATTTTATCAAAAATACCGCAATAGCGACCGCTGGTATCTCCATCATACCGCGTCACGTACTTGGTGGGCCGGGTTTTATTGCTCCCAGTGATAAGCTGGTGGTTGCCGGTATTGGCGTGGGCGGCAAGGGTGAAAGCGATATCGCCAATTTTGCAAAATCCGGAAAGGCTGATATTGGATTTCTCTGTGATGTAGATGATCGACGAGCAGCCAATTCCATAAAGCGTTTTCCAAAGGCAAAATATTACAAGGATTGGCGAGAAATGCTGGATAAAGAAGAAAAAAACATTGATGCAGTTTCCGTCTCCACTCCAGACCATACCCACGCCGTTGCAAGCATGGCAGCCATGGAGCGTGGTAAACATGTATATGTACAAAAACCACTGACCCATGATATCTATGAGGCGCGCCAACTAACCGAAGCGGCCAAAAAATACAAAGTGGTGACCCAGATGGGCAACCAGGGTTCTTCCGGTGATGGCGTTCGCCAACTTCGGGAGTGGTACGATGCCGGTCTTATAGGCGATGTGAGTGAAGTTTATGTATGGACAGACCGTCCCGTATGGCCGCAGGGAATCCCTTGGCCAGAGACTTCTGCTGAAATACCAAAAGAATTGGACTGGGACCTTTGGCTGGGCACTGCCCCTAAGAAAAATTATGTGAACGGCCTCGTACCCTTTAACTGGCGTGGCTGGTGGGATTATGGTACCGGTGCACTGGGCGACATGGGTTGCCATCTTGTTGAACCGCCGTATCGTGTGCTAGATCTTGGTTATCCTAAAAATGTACAATGTAGCGTAGGCAGTGTATATGTAGATGAATTTAAACGTGGTTATTTTCCAGATAGCTGTCCACCGTCAAGTCACGTCACAATGACCTTCCCAAAAACGGCAAAAACACAGGGCGATGTGGTCATGCACTGGATGGACGGTGGTATCCAGCCTACGAGACCAGAAGAACTGGGCCCAAACGAAACTTTCGGTGATGGTGGCAATGGCGCACTTTTTATAGGCTCCAAAGGAAAAATGATGTGCAGCACCTACGGTGCCAATCCGCAATTATTGCCGACTTCAAAAACGGAGCAGGCTAATGTACAACAAACCATCAAACGTGTTCCCAATGGTGCTGATGGACATTATGCACAATGGGTAGAGGCCGCCATTGCCGGTTATGGCAATATGGAAGTAAGCTCGCCTTTTGAAATCGCAGGACCGCTCACTGAAACGCTACTGATTGCAAACCTTGCCATTAGAGGCACAGATATTAAAGAGCAAAAAACAAGGGAGAATGGCGAAACCTACACCAATTTTCCAGGCAGAAACATCGAGATGATTTGGGATGCGTCAACCATGCGCGTAACCAATCTGGATGAGGCCAATAAATATGTAAGAAGAGAATATAGTCCAGGCTGGTCATTGACCTAGATTAAACTGGTTTATTGAATATCTTAGCTCTGCGATCTTTGGATCGCAGAGCTTTTTTTTACCTGGTCTTATTTATTATCAGCAAAAGGTCCACCTCCAGATATTTCTCTTTCATCAAACTCAATGAAAAAGCAGCTGCAGCGGCGGTAAATACCGAATAATCAAAAGCGCTTTTAATTCCTGAAGAAAAGGTCATGGAAAGGGCGAAAATAAGTAGTAGAAATCCGCTTAAACGGGCAAAAAACTCGGTTTTAAAGCCGAGAATCAGGCAAATAGCAAAGATAACCTCAGCAGCAGTGGCAATAAAACCCATAGCAGGTATAACGGCTTCCGGAAACCATGGGTTGAGTCTTGCGGTATAGGCTAAAAAGTTATCCCAATTGCCCCATACCGAAATTGCTTCAGTCCACATCCCCAAGCGGTCTGCCACTGCGGATAAGAAGCTTAGCGCAATAGCGAGTCTTAAAAAGATTTTTATTGTTTTATTCATAAAGTCAATTTTTCAACCAAAGTTTATTTACCTCTGTTTAATCTCCTATTGGATAACTTTTCCCATATTCGGTCAGCCAGATTAATTTCCTTATCCGTAAGTCCGCAATTTTCTTTTAAAATCTTTTCATTAGTGATTTTAAGAATTTTTGAAATATCTTTTTTTTCTCTAATTAGTTTGTCAATCGTTGGAAGCAATTCCGAATTATTTTGGTTGTATGGCAATAAAATTCTTTTTACTTCATTTGGCATAAGCTCCAGAACACCACCGCCGTGACTTCTTCCGCATATTTCGGAAAATGCGAGAGACAGTGAATTGTAATAACTTGCAGTCAATGCATTTAAATCAATGTTTGGCTTTGAAGTTACTCTGTGCATTGTGTCAGTAGTAAATGCATTTGCTTCGTTGATTATTAATGCGAATCAAGAGTTGAATATTAGTGTTATAAAAGCAGCTGCCAATCTTCCATAAACATGTAGGTTCAGACCTTTTGTCGACCTTACCTTACTGGCTTTCTGTATATCGGATTTTTCAATGATCCAACTAAACA
>JBDNGW010000674.1:0-2626 GCA_041689735.1 Leeuwenhoekiella sp.
CAGGACACTTTAATATTTTCACAACTTGTCGAAACCAGCCTGCTCAGCATAAGTCGGCTCCTTATTGACAACACCATGAACATGGGCGCTATTGACCTGGACCGCACCAAATTTTACATAACAAAATACAAAGGGGAGGAAAATGATAATCTGAACATTTTTTCAAATAAATTCAAGAGCGGAAAAGAAGCAGGCCAACCCTTTCACATGGCAGCTGGGAACGTAAATGTTACAAATGCACACTTCAAATTTACCAATCAGAACCGCGAAGAAGACAGTCAAGAGATTGTAAATTATAAAAACCTTGCGCTAAACGCTGATGACTTCACCTTTGATGACCAAACGATCACCGCCCAAGTGAACACTCTTTATTTTGATGCGGAAAATGGCTATCACATACGTGGGCTTCGGGGTGCTTTAAAATATAGCCCAGAAGCGATAATAATCGATGATTTGACCCTAAAAACAGAAAACTCGCACATCGCAGGGGCAGTTAAAATTGATACAAGAGACAATGCGTTTTCTGATTTTGTCAACAAAGCGGTTTTTGACTTTCAATTTACCGAGGCATCACTTTCCACCACCGACTTAAAAACTTTTTACGACGGTTTTGGAACCAATCGCGAAATCAACTTTACCGGTATAATGAAAGGTTCGCTAAACGATCTTTATCTGAACAATATGAACATGCGCGGTCTTGGAAACAGCAAGATAAATGGCGACCTCCATTTACAGCAACTGTTCAACGCTGCGGCAGGTTTTAGGATCGATGCGGACTTAAACCAACTGCAGAGCAATTATTATGACCTCGCGGGACTGCTTCCAGAAACGCTGGGCAAAACCCTGCCCAAAGAAATTATGCGCCTAGGCGCGGTCAATCTCAAAGGGCGAACCATCATCACAAATAATTCGGTTTATGCCAAGATGAAGGGATCTACCGGTCTGGGCGGTATAGAAACAGATCTTGAGCTGACCAATACCCAAAATATAGAGCATGCGGAATATGTAGGCGATATAAAGGCTACCGATTTTCATTTGGGCCGCCTGCTTGAAGTTAAAAAACTAGGCAGGATCAGCTTTAACCTTAATGTGGGCGGGACCGGTTTCAGCCAAGAATTGCTAAATACACGCATACGCGGAAAAATAAGCCGTGCAGGATATAATGGCTATAACTATAATGACATCACCGTTTCTGGCAATCTACAGAACCCTGTTTTTAATGGGCAGTTACAGATCAATGACGAGAATGCACAGTTATCATTTGATGGAATATTGGACATGACCAAAAAAGTCAATAACTATGATTTTACGGCAGATATTGACCATTTAAACCTTGCCAAACTTAATTTTCTAAATGATTCCATCGCGTTGTTAAAAGGGCGTGTGGTTATGGATATGACCGGCACTACGATAGATAATGCGGTGGGCAGTATTCAGTTTAGTGCGGCCAGTTTTGAGAACGCAAACGACATGTACGACTTCAATGATTTCGTGATCTCCTCCTCATTCTCAGATAACATACGTACGATTTCCATGAATTCCCCAGACATCATTTCAGGAGAGGTTTCAGGGAATTTTAAGGTTGACAATGTGGTGCCTTTATTCCGCAATGCGATAGGTAGCCTTTATACCAATTATGAACCGTCAACGGTGACGCAAAACCAATTCATGAACTTCAATTTTCAGATCAACAGTAAGATCGTAGAGGTTTTTGTACCGCAGATTGAGATAGAGCCAGAAACTTTTATACGTGGCAGTGTGATCTCAAACGATTCCGACTTTAAGCTCACCTTCCGCTCGCCGCAGATCAAGGCGTTTGGCATTTTGGCCGAAGGCATAAATATGCGCGTAGACAACAAAAACCCCCTATTTAATACCTTTGTTGAAGCCGATAGCATAGGCAGCGGTATTTACGGCGTTTCAGATTTTAACCTAATCAATGCGACCTTAAAAGATACGCTCTTTATGCGCAGCGAGTTTAAGGGCGGGCCCAACAATGAAGATGATTTTAACCTGAATTTTTACCATACCATAAACGCAGACAACCAGTCTGTGGTTGGTTTCAGCAAATCTGGCATTAAATTCAAAAACAACGACTGGTTTATCAATGCCGAGGACAACCATGCAAACCGTATTTTCTTTGACAATAATTTTCAGGAAATAAATATAGAAGAACTGGTAATGTCGCACGATCGCGAACGCATTAGCCTGGGCGGCACGATACAGGATTCTAAGGCAATGGATCTCAAAACCACCTTTAACAATGTGCGCCTTTCTCACGTAACCCCTTATGTAGACAGCCTGGACCTTAAGGGCCTGGTGAACGGAAACCTCAATCTGCTCAAGAAAAATGGTGCCTATTTGCCCGAAAGTAATATAAGCATAGATACGTTTACCGTAAATAATATTGCGCTGGGCAATCTCAATCTGGATATTGAAGGCAATGAAAGCCTCACTAATTATGACATCAACGCGCGGCTGGTCAATGATGGTTTTGAAAGTTTAAAGGCTAGCGGCATGATTAATGTCGATCAGCAGAGCCCTTACATTGATATGGATGTGCAGCTGCGCAAGCTCAACCTCGCTGCTTTTAGCCCGCTGGGAGGCGTTGTGCTCAGCGATATAC
>JBDNGW010000675.1:0-7329 GCA_041689735.1 Leeuwenhoekiella sp.
GTGGCCAAATAAACCCTCTTTTGTCCTTCGTTCAAATAGGGCAGGAATGAATTTATTTTATCCGCTAGTTTCTTGTCGTCTTCTTCCATTGCACAAAAGTGCAGCAAAAAACTGAAACAGTTAATTTATTTCGTAACAATTCCTAAGATTAATAAATAGCATTGTATAGGTCAATAGATAGTTTTATACTTTGCTATTCATATGATTGATAATCTATAGTTCCTCCCCTGATTTTCAAGGGGAGAGCCTATACCGAACATGCTTCGGTATGCCGATAGGCAGAGGGGTTTTACGTTCTTTCAATTGAAAATAATATATTCAAAAAACTGATTTTCACAATTTTATACTAAATATAATTATGCATTTAACTATCGACCTCTATATCATTATAGATTAAAACCTTCCGCAAAAACCAAACAAAAATGAACTTTATTTTCGCAAATTTCAGCGTACTGTTTCGTTTCGCTTTTTCTGAAAAATGTTTTTTATTTCACTTTGTTTCTTGAAATTCAGCCAACCAACTAACCATAATTTCTCATGAAAAAAATTTCACTTGTCTGTAGTATTTTACTTCTATTATCCTGTGGTTCAGATCAACCTACCGTAACCCACGCAGAGAGTTCTTATTCCATAATACCACAGCCGGCGACACTCCTTCCCGGCAGTGGTTTTTTTGCGGTAGATCACAATACGATCGTCGTTGGTTCCTCCCCACTCAAGGCAGAAACCGAACTGCTTACACAAATGCTGGACAAGGCTTCGGGCTTTAGCATTGCACATAAAATAGGCAAAGTCAAAGAGACGAGGAACAAGATTATTTTAAGTCTGGACGAAACCATTACCCAACCCGAAGGTTACGTGCTCAATGTAAGTACAAACGAGGTTGAGATCACAGCAAAAAACCCTGCCGGAATCCTTTACGGGATCCAATCACTGCGCCAGCTCCTGCCTGCGGAAAGCGAAATAAAAGCAGTAAAAAAGCTCCAGATTCCGGCGGTGCTGATAAAGGATCATCCACGCTACGCCTATCGCGGTATGCATTTGGATGTTAGCCGTCATTTTTTTCCGGTAGCTTTTATAAAAAAATATATTGACCTGCTTGCGCTTCATAAAATGAACAGGTTTCACTGGCATCTTACCGATGATCAAGGCTGGCGCATCGAGATTAAAAAATATCCCAAATTAACGGAAACTGGCGGCTTTAGAAGTGGCACCGTAATAGGCAATCGCCCATACGACGACGGCAGCGACAACGCCCGTTATGGGGGTTTTTATTCGCAGGAGGAAGTGCGTGATGTGGTTGCTTATGCTGCCAAGATGCATATTACGATAATTCCTGAGATCGAGATGCCGGGGCACGCATCTGCGGCCATTGCGGCTTATCCCTATCTCAGTTGTTTTCCTGAAGAACCGACGGTGATTCCCGAAAATATAATTTCTACCGGTGGAAAACAGTTGCAGAATAGCGGTACGCCAAAAATCGTGCAGGAAACCTGGGGCGTTTTTGACGACGTTTTTTGCGCTGGAGATGATACGACCTTTGATTTTCTGGAAGAGGTACTTGATGAGGTAATCCCACTTTTTCCTGCGGAATATATTCACATAGGCGGCGATGAATGTCCTAAAGAAAACTGGAAACGCTGTCCCGCTTGCCAGAAACGAATGCAGGAATTAAGTCTTGCAGACGAGCACGAACTGCAGAGCTACTTTATTCAGCGCATAGAAAAATATCTTAATGGAAAAGGGAAAAAGATAATTGGCTGGGATGAGATCCTGGAAGGCGGTCTTGCACCAAATGCAACCGTAATGTCCTGGCGCGGCGAAGAAGGCGGTATCGCTGCCGCGAAAGAAAACCACCCGGTGATCATGACGCCGTCTACCTTCTGTTATTTGGATTATTACCAATTTAAGGCAGATGCCGGAAAATCAACCGCAGTTGGCAATTACCTGCCCATTCAGAAAGTTTATAACTACAATCCATTTCCTGAGGAATTGACCGCTTCACAGGCAGATTATATTAAAGGAGCGCAGGCCAATGTCTGGACAGAATATATGCCAACTGAGGAATATGTAGAATATAAAGTGCTGCCCAGAATGACCGCTCTCGCAGAAGTAGTCTGGGTTGCAGATTCCCTTAAAAACTGGCCTTCCTTTAAAACTCGGTTAGAACACTTTTCTGAGCGTTATCGTGTTCTGGGCTATAATTATGCAAAAGTTGACCCAGATGGCAAGGTTTTTATTCAAGGGCAGCCAACGGAAACTAAAGGTGAATAAGAGGACGAAAATCGGTTGTTTAGGTTTTAAAACTGATCTTTTTTAAACATAATAGAGGTGTTTTTTTATTACTTTATTAAAGACCTAAACTGTTCTTAATAAATAGAGGTGTTGCCAGACTTGCTTTAACTTTACGGTAAAACGTACTAAAACATAAGCATAAACTTATTGTGCAAATTGATTAAAAAACGGCAAAATAGGCTGAAATAGGCTGTTTTTGCTTTCAGATGACGCTTATTTCTTTGGCAATGACACACGAATTCATTACAATTTTAGAACAGGCAAAACGCGATAGGGAGCGCGGTATTCAGAACGTGCTTGCTACAGTTGTGGCGCTGGATGGTTCTTCCTACCGCAAACCCGGCGTACGCATGTTGCTTTCTGAAAATGGCGCGATTACCGGTGCGGTGAGCGGTGGTTGTGTGGGAAAAGAAGTGCAGCGACGTGCGGCAAGCGTTTTTATAGACAAAAAACCAAAAGTAATTACTTACGACGGTCGCTATCGTTTGGGCTGCGAGGGAATTTTATATATTCTGCTCGAGCCTTTTTTGCCTTCGGCGGATTTTATCGAATGCTTTTACAACCGAGTTGAGGAGCGCCAAGGATTTTCCATAAAAAGCTATTTCCAAAAAGATGATGAACTATACGGTCATTTTGGTTCCGTTTTTTATACTGAAAACGGTGATTTTTACCCTTTTTCGACCGATTTTCAACGGAAACAAAACAGCGATCTTCTTATTTTTGAGCAGGAAATGCAGCCCTTGTTTAAGTTGCTTATCATCGGCGGTGAGCATGATGCGGTAAAACTTTGTAGTATAGCGGCTTTGCTGGGTTGGCAGGTAGATGTCATCACTTCCATAAAAGATCCCAAAACGCAGCAGGATTTTCCAGGATCTCATTCTGTAAGTGCAGAAACGCCGGAAAATCTATCTCTTCAAAATCTCGATTCACAGACTGCCGTTGTTCTTATGACACATAATTATGCGCAGGATCTTAAGTTTTTGCTTCAATTACAAGATATCGATGTGGCGTATCTGGGACTTTTAGGTTCGACAAACCGTCGCGAACAATTACAAAACGACCTATCTGAACACGCTCCGGCAATCGCACTGTCGTTTCTGGAAAAAATTTACAGTCCGGCGGGATTAAATCTGGGCGCGATCACGCCAGAGGAAATCGCGCTTTCCATACTTTCTGAAATCATTGCGGTAACCCGTGATAAAACGCCTTTTTCATTAAAGGAAACGAACGGGCAGATACACTTTTGATTATGGGATTAATTGATATAAAAATACTCCTGTTGGCGGCTGGAAAATCCGTTCGTATGGGAACTCCCAAACAACTTTTGCCAGTTGCGGAAAACACATTGATAGAACTGGCTATAAAAACAGCAATCAAATCCCGTATCGCAGGAGTTTATTGTGTTTTGGGTGCCAATTTTAATAAAATTCAGGCGAAAATTAATGATTATCCTGTTGAAGTTATTGAAAATAAAGATTGGGAAAATGGATTGGGAAAAAGCATTGCAGTGGGATCTGCTGCAATTCTAAAGAAAGAATCGCAAACGGAAGGTATCTTCATTCTGTTAGCAGATCAGCCATGGGTGGATAATGTCTATTTGGAAAAAATGATCAGTACTTTTGAAGATCGGCCAGACGTCATTATCGCTTCAGATTATGGAGGTTTTTATGGCGTTCCGGCGATTTTTCCGAAGGAATATTTCAACCAACTAAAAGAATTGGACGGAGATAACGGTGCCAAAGAACTTTTAAATTCGCGTAAATTGCCCATTGTTGCAGTAAAATCGCCCGAAAAATTGGATGATATCGACACCCCGGCAGATTATGAGCAATTTATAAAATCAAAAAACCAATGATTGCAGTAGCGGATGCCATAAAATATATAGATAAACATACCGAACAAGGGCCGAAAATCACGAAATCCTTGACGGAATCTTTCAGCCATATTCTTGCTGAAAATGTACTTTCTCCAATGAATATGCCTCCTTTCCGGCAATCGTCAATGGATGGTTATGCGCTGCGATGGAGTGAAAATAATACCTATAAAATAATCGGTAAAGTACAAGCGGGAATGGCTACGAACAGTTCATTGCAACCCGGTGAAGCGGTGCGTATTTTTACAGGCGCGCGCGTTCCCGATGATGCGGATACGGTGGTTATTCAAGAACATACTTCCAGAGAAGCGGATGTGCTGAATGTTCATAAAATGCCGGCAGTACATTCTAATATCCGACCAGTTGGCGAGCAAGTGCAACTTGGTGATCTGGTGCTTGACGAAGGGACTTTGTTAAACGAGGCCGCCATAGGTTTTCTCGCCGGACTGGGAATTGAAGAGGTACCCGTTTATGAACCACCAAAAGTTGGAATCCTGGTGACCGGCAACGAACTCCAACAACCGGGAAAACCGCTGGCCGATGGGCAGATTTATGAAAGCAACGCGATTACCTTACAACTGGCTCTAAAACGTGCCGGAATCAAGCAGATCACAGTCGAAAGAGTTGACGATGACCTTGAGGAAACTATTATCGCAATAAAAAAACTACTTCAAGATTCTGATATGGTGTTGATTTCGGGCGGGATTTCAGTTGGGGATTACGATTTTGTACAAGAAGCACTTCAGAAAAATAATGTGCAGGAAGTGTTTTATAAAGTCAATCAGAAACCTGGAAAACCGCTTTGGTTCGGTAAAAAAGGAGAAAAATCAGTTTTTGCGCTGCCCGGAAATCCAGGTTCAAGTTTGACCTGTTTTTATGTATACGTATGGCCGGTGCTGCGTAAAATGCGTGGAGTAAAAAACTATCAAAACGAAGAAAAAAAGGCAAAGCTGCAAACGTCGATCAAAAATCCTTTTGGTAAGGTTCTTTTTCTGAAAGCGACCGTTGGTAATGGCGAGGCAAGGCAACTGAGCGGACAAGCATCTTCCATGTTGAAATCGTTTGCCATTTGTAATGCTTTACTGATTGTCCCAGCTGAAAATAAGGAAATGAATGCGGGTGAGGAAATCCAATATATAGCACTCGACTGACTTTAAGTAAGTCTGTTTTATTAAAAAAGCAGAACCAAATTTTTAAACAAAAAACACATGCTCACAATACATTATTTTGGAGAAATAGCCGAAAAAACCGGTTTGACGAGCGAAAAATTGCACTCGCAAGGGCAACACATTTCAACAGTTTTAGCGGAATTACAAAAAAAATATGCACTAGAAAACGGCGAATTTCAGGTTGCGGTGAATCATGAACTTATTGATCTATCACAAGATCTGGAACTGACCGAAACCGACGAAATCGCCTTATTATCGGCATTTGCAGGAGGATAAACCTATGGATTTAAACGCGCGTTACAGCAGGCAGATCAATCTGCCGCAAGTAGGGATTTCAGGTCAGGAAAAACTGGCAGCGGCACGCGTTTTGGTGATTGGTGTCGGGGGTCTGGGCTGTGCGGTTTTGCCTTATTTAGCAGCTTCTGGCATTGGGTATATCGGGATTATTGACGGCGATGTGGTTTCAGAAAGCAATCTGCACCGCCAACTACTTTATACTGCGGAAGAGCTTGGTCAACCCAAAGTTTCAGTAGCCGAAAAAAAGTTGAAGGCGCTCAACCCTAGTGTTCAAATTAGTGCCGAAAACGCCTATTTAACGGGAGAAAATGCAGTTAAAACGATTGAAAATTATGACCTTATTATAGACGGCACAGATGCCATTGCCGCGAGATATCTTATTAATGACGCCTGTGTTTTGTCCGGAAAGCCATTTGTACACGCTTCTTTGTATCGTTTTCAGGTGCAGGTTTCTGTTTTTAACTATCAGAACGGCCCAACCTATCGCTGTTTATTTCCCAATCCGTCAAAAAATGCGCCAAGTTGTGCTGAAGCTGGTGTTCTTGGGACTTCAGTTGCGCTGGCGGGAATGTTACAGGCCAATGAGGTGATGAAAATGATATTGGGGATTGGTGAGGTATTGTCCGGCCAGTTGTTGCTCAAAGACGGACTTACGAACACTCAAGAGATTTTTCGATTCAGCACAAATAAAGATATCCATATTACCACCGAAAGTTTTAAAAAAGAGCACCAACAAGTTATAAGGAAAATCGATTTTGCTTCCGCCAAAGCAAAAAAAGGAATTTTCCTCGATGTGCGGCAAAAACAGGAAAAACCGACAATAAACCTGCCAAATCTACTACAAATTCCGGTGCAGCAGCTGCGTGATG
Organism: Leeuwenhoekiella sp.; assembly: GCA_041689735.1. Lineage (GTDB taxonomy): Bacteria > Bacteroidota > Bacteroidia > Flavobacteriales > Flavobacteriaceae > Leeuwenhoekiella. The sequence continues at coordinate 6,504 of JBDNGW010000675.1, forward strand.
AATTCGCCCAATTGCCGCGCGACACTTCCATTTTCATCTTCTGCCAAAGCGGAAAACGCAGTGAAGCAGGATATAAATTACTGGCCGAAAACGATTTTAAAAATCTGTATTGCCTACTGGAAAATGCACCAGAATTAGAACATTTAATATGAGTAAAAAAGTATTTATAGAAGGCGCTATCAGTCCGCAGTTCGTTGCAGATTCCATAGCAAAACACCAAAGTAAAACGAACATCGGCGCGCACAATATTTTTTTGGGTCAGGTACGCGAGGACGAAGCGGAAGGCAAGAAAGTGACCGCGATAGAATTTTCGTGTTACGAAACGATGGCCGAAAAGAAAATCGCTGAAATTAGAGAAGATGCTTTCGCAAAATTCGACCTGATCTGCATGCACATTTACCATAGTATTGGTATAGTGGAAGTGGGGCAGCTTTGTATTTTTGTATTCGTTTCCACCGCCCACCGCCCTCAAGTTTACGATGCCACCGAATATATTGTAAACCGCATTAAAAAGGAAGTGCCGTTATTTGGTAAGGAGCATTTTGGGGAAGAGGGTTTTCAATGGAAGAGGAATGCGTGAGGAAAGGTGTTTATTTGTTTAACTGTTTATGAATGGAATCGTCAAATTGTTTAATCGTTTATTTGTTTGAAAATTGAAGTCGATAAGCTGCCGCTGTCAATTCGAGTAGTCGTTTTCCATAGCGATAGGGTAGGGAGATGGCGTATCGAGAAGTCTTTCCTATAATTTGGAATTGCAGATAATCAGGCTTCTCGATACTTTTTTGATTTCGCTATCGCTACACCAAAAACACTCGAAGTGACATTA
>JBDNGW010000676.1:0-8904 GCA_041689735.1 Leeuwenhoekiella sp.
ACTTCCACCTAATGGCAGAAAACGATTTTGCGACCAATGGGAATGACGGCCAACTGATGGCACAAAGCACGCGATGGAGTTTTGGCACGGAATGGCGTTTGGGATATAATGATATGCACGGTTATGAAACAGAAACCCATATAGGTCGGTATATCGGGAAAATGCAATGGTTGATGCCTTTTGTAGGCTTTGATTGGCGGTATCGAGAATTGGGTCACGGTGAAGTTGAGGAAAATCTTTTCGGACAAAAAAATACCAGGAACAAACGTGCCGTATTAAGTGCAGGGGTTAATTATACTTTACCAATGCTTGTAATGGCACAGGCCGAAATATTTTCAGATGGGAATGTCAGGTTGCAATTTGAGCGTAATGATATTCCGTTGACTCAAAGATTGCGTATGAATCTTATGTGGAATACAGATAAAGAGTATATGGGGGGATTAAGATATATAACCACTCGTAATTTGGGAATTACTACACATTATGATAGCGATATGGGCTTTGGGATTGGGGTAACCCTTAATTACTAATTGACGCTACCCTATAGTGCATTAACTTAAAATATTAAGGGTTGGACTTTTTTAGAGTCTAACTCTTTTTTAATTTGATAAATATTCCTGAAAGCAGAACCTTCTAAATATTCAACGGGGAAAAGTCAAGAAATAAGTATGATTGGATCGCAAAAGAAATGTTGTCTAACCATTCAGAATTTTAATCATCCCAACCTAACCTTAAGACGTTCCATGTCCTCACTGATCTTCTGCTCCACAACCCGTGCATAAATTTGAGTTGTTGTAAGTTTTGTATGCCCTAAAAGCTTTGAAACAGTTTCCATGGGCATACCATTGCTCAAGGTAACTGTTGTGGCAAAAGTATGTCTGGCCATATGGAAGGTCAAGTTCTTCTTTATGTCGCAATGATCTGCTATCTCTTTCAAGTAGCTGTTTAGTTTTTGATTTGATAGGTTGGGCATAAGGTTCTTACTACCAATAGTTCTAAAGTGTGATTTATATTTTCTGAGCAGTATTTGAACTTTTGGTAAAATGGGGAGCTTGAAAAGTGTGCCCGTCTTCCTTCTTTTCGCCATTAACCACGGTTTGCCATCAATACCGTCAAACAGGTTGTCATGGGTAAGCAGTCCGATATCGACATAACTGATTCCAGTATAGCAGCTAAAAACGAAAAGGTCTCTTACAACAATTAAACGCTCAATGGTCGATTCGAGTTTTTCAATGCGCTGTAGTTCTTGGGCGGATAAATATTCACGTTCCCTTTTAATGGTTTTGGTTTTGAACCTTATAAAGGGATCTTTTTCGATCCATTCCATACGATACGCGAGACTTGCCATTTTACGAAGCCGTTTTATGTGCTTCATGGCTGTATTGTTGCCGATCTTTGGATGACCGCTTTTGGGCTGATAAGATCTCAGGAAATATTCAAAGCCAGTAATGAACTCAAAATTTAAATCCCTGAGATCAATGTCAGGTTCGCCATATTCTTTATAAATATAGTCCAACATATATTTTTGACTGGTCTTATACTGACTTATTGTATTCGGATGTAATTGATGCGCTAATTTATCGTTGTGATAGGAAATCAAATCCTTGAATGTAGGATGCTTTTTCGAAACTCCTAGGAAAAGGGATTTTACCGTTTGAGAGGTAAATGCAATTTCCTGTTTAGTCAAATCGGAATAAATTTGAAATATGCGGGAATGAACCTCATTTAGGTAAAGGTTTATTTGCCGCGCTTCAATGCTGTTCCCTTTTATTTTTTGCTTTTGAGTATCCCAGGAATTAACGTCGGCCTTTCTTTTTAAACTGATATTTACCCTTTTTCCATTATGGGTAACCCGCACATAAAGGTTGGCTCTATTGTTCACGGCACGTTCGCCGTACATCCAGAATAGGATAGAAAATGTTGAAGTGGTACGCATAGCTGTCGTCTTAAATGAATGAACATTATTGTGACGAAAGTCAAATCAACTATACAAAACATAAGCAGTTCAAAACCATCGATCGTCAATGTTGACGATTAAAAAAAGATGTTGACGATTTGTGAACCTTTAAAACCAAATCATATCAAATTATATGATAGGCCAAAAATTACAAAACCTTGCAGATCATAGGATTTGCAAGGTTTTGGAGTTATTTGATAACCCCTTAAGCGGTCTGGACGGGACTCGAACCCGCGACCTCCGCCGTGACAGGGCGGCATTCTAACCAACTGAACTACCAGACCAAAATTTCAAAGTGCAAAAACGCCTTATACTATTCCTTTCTTGCGGGTGCAAATATAGCCTCTTTTTTAAAGTGCGCAAACTATTTTCAATATAAAAATTTGATTATAAAAACTTTCGCCGCTCTACCAGAAAAGCACTCAATATGGGGGCAAAACCTTTATTGATATCCGCAGGTACATACGTAATTTTATACTGGGCGCAGCGTAGTTTTAAAGCTTCAAAATACGCTGATACTTCCTGCTTATAACTGGTTTTTACGGTGTCTGCATATATATTGATAAAACTGCCTGTTTCCATATCCACAAAACGTTTTGGCGCATTATCAAAATCAAAATTGAGCTCTTTATCACCGTCATAGGTGTGAAAAAGAATCACTTCATGCTTATTATATTTTAAATGCTGCAACGCTTCAAAAACACGGTCCTGCTCTATTTCGTTTTGAAAAAGATCACTGAATAAAAAAACAAGCGACCTTCGCTTCAGTTTTTCGGCAATGAGATGTAAATTCCCGTAGGTTTCGGTTTTTACTTGTTCTGGATTGCCCAGCAGCGTTTTATTCAGCTGGTCTAGGAGCATGTGCCGGTGGCGGTCACTGCCCTTTTCTGGAGCGTAATATTCAAATTCCTCCCCGTAAATGCTCAACCCAACAGCATCGCGCTGCTTTTTCATAAAATGCATAACCGCAGCGGAGGCAAGTACCGAAAAAGCTATTTTATTCGGCGTGTTGAGATCTATTTCCTTCAGCTTGGGATAATGCATTGAACTGCTGTTGTCAAGTATTAAATGACAGCGCAGATTAGTTTCTTCCTCGTACCTTTTAGTATATAATTTATCGGTGCGGGCGTACAGTTTCCAGTCTATATGTTTTGTGCCCTCCCCATTGTTGTACACTTTGTGCTCGGCAAATTCCGCAGAAAAACCGTGAAACGGACTCTTGTGCATCCCCGAAATAAAACCTTCGACTATCTGCCCAGCCAACAATTCTAAATTATTAAATCCCGAAATGCCATTGAGCTGTGCCTGAAAATCCATTATAACGGTTTTTTACTTAGAGCTTGTTTAATATCAAATCAAATCGATTTATCAGGAATTGAGATTGGACTACGTATAAAAATCCTTGAATATGGGAATGTTCAAAGATTTTAAGACAACGCCAAGGTTTACGATCCCAATAGTTATACGGAAAATAAATCAGAAAGGAGCCCGCCAGCCTGCCGGAAGTAAATAGGCAGGTTTAAACGAACTCCCATCGTCATTTATAAAACCACCATATTGAAACTCTATTTTATACCATCTACAATACCATATTCCAGAGATTCTTCTGCGCTCATCCAGTGATCGCGGTTAAAATCCTTCATCACTTTTTCGAATTTCTGTCCGCAATTTTCTGCCAGTATTTGTGCGCTCAACTCTTTGGTCTTTAAAATTTCCTGAGCAGTGATCGCAATGTCGCTGGCCTGGCCACGGGTACCGCCACTGGGCTGGTGTATCATCACACGGGCATGCGGTTGTATAAAGCGCCTGCCCTTTGCACCTACCGAAAGTAAAATACTTCCCATACTGGCCGCAAGACCGGTACAGATTGTGGAAACCGGGCTTTTTAACGATTTTATCGTGTCGTAGACAGAAAAACCGGAGGTCACATAGCCTCCGGGACTATTGATGTAGAACTGTATCTCATCGTTGCCCATTGCATCCAGATATAACAAACGGTCTACCACATGCTTGGCACTTTCATCATCTACTTGACCCCATAAGAACACTTTCCGATCTTCTAATAACTTAGCGTCTATTAAATCCTGAGGTTTTATTTTCTTGTTTTCCATAATTTATATGCTATGAAGGAAAATGATATTTAAATACAGATTCCATTCTTTTTCTTATTATTTATGTGCTAAAATAAAAAAGGCTTGACTACGTGCCAAACCTTTTTCAGACATTCTTAAAAATAAATTACAATAATTTATCTATTGCTTCTGCATACACATTTTTCGCAGCAACACCAACCTGACGGCCCACAACTTCCCCATTTTGGAACATAAGGACAGTAGGTATATTACGCACGCCAAATTTCGCTGCAAATTCCTGATTTGCATCAACATCTAGCTTTCCTACCACAGCCTTGCCGTCGTATTCTTTGCTTATTTCTTCTATCACGGGACCTACCATCCGGCAAGGCCCACACCACGCTGCCCAAAAATCGACAAGCACGGGCTTATCTGATTTTAAAACCATTTCTTCAAAATTTGCGTCTGTTATCTCTAATTCCATATCTTTATTTTTTATGTTGAATAATTAAACAAATTTAGACAATTATTGTTCCATCTAGGCCATTGCATAAATTAGATTTAACTATCTGCCAATTGGTCATCTTTATAGTTCTCAGGTCAATTTGAGCCATTTATAGTCGTTTCTTAGCGTTTATTTTGCCTTTCTGCTGAAATAACTTTATGTAATTAATGTATATTTTACCTATATGCAACCGACAGTCAAAACTTATACCGTAGATGAAGCCCGCGATAAGCTGGAAAATTACTGCATTTATCAGGACCGATGTCATAAGGAAGTACGCGAAAAACTCTATACTATGCGCATGATCCCGGCGGCAATAGAGCAGATTACAATTCATCTAATTGAAGAGAAATACCTTAATGAAGAACGTTTTGCCCGCAGTTTTGCCTGCGGAAAATTCAAAATCAAAAAATGGGACAAAACGCGAATAACCAGGGAACTTCGCAGCCGTGAAATTTCTAAAAATATCATTGACCTTGCCCTTACGGAAATTGATGAAGAGGATTATGTATCCACTTTTCAAGCTTTGGCCGAAAAGAGAATGACCCAGCTCACTTCTGAAAAAGATAAATACAAAAAAAGAAAGAAACTAGCCGATTATCTGCAATATCGCGGTTGGCCCATGCACTGGATTTATGAGAAGGCCAAAGAATTAATCCCTTAAAAACCGGTCATTTTCAAAAGCGGTGCCTATTACAACCATGGTTGCACCGGCGTCATATGCGGCTTGCATTGCTTTTTTATCCCTGATCCCACCACCCACAATAAGTGGAAGATTTATTGCGTCACAGACTTCTTTAATGATAATGATTGGCACAGCGTTCAGTGCGCCGCTCCCTGCTTCCAGATAAATAAGTTTTTTTCCTGCATACTGTCCAGCCAGCGCCGTGTGCGTGATCTTCTCTACATCTTTCGTGCACATGGGCTGCGTGCCACTCACCCGCTGAACACTTGTTGCATTGCCGCCATTTATAAGAATATATCCTGTAGGGATTATCTCCATTTTGGAACTTTTTAAATGGGGGACTGCCTTTATGTGCTCCCCAATGAGATAATCTGGATTGCGACCAGAAATTAAACTTAAAAAGAGCAAAGCATCTGCCCCCTCCACAATTTGTTCATGACTGCCAGGAAACAACAAAACCGGTAATGGTGTACATTTTTTTATTTGGGCAACACAGATTTTGGTTATTGAAGCTCCGCCGGTGCTTCCACCTACGAGAATATGGGTGGTAAAATCGGGTATTTTACTCAAAAGACGTTTTATTTCAGCTACTTTTTGATGTTCGGGATCAATCAATACCGCAAAAAGTTTTTTCCCGCTTGTCTTCGCCTCAATCAGCTGGTCATAAATATTTGGAACGGTGCTTACGGCCATCCTATAACTTTATTTTGCAAGGGCATAAACGCAGGTAAAACCTTCAAATTCAGTAAAAACCACCTCATAATGGCTTTCTTTTCCGTGATAATTAATGACTGCAGTTGTACGGCCGTTGTCAAAACCAAAATCGGTAACATTGATATGTTGCAGAAAACTGAGTCCTTTATGTCCGTAGATTTTATACAAGGACTCCTTTGCTCCCCAAACTATAGTGAGCTTGCGCATGATCGCATCCTCGTTGGCCAAGGTTCTATATTCCCTTATGGGTGTGAACTTCGGTGCGATCTTTGAAATTTTTCCCCGCTGTTTTTCAATGTCTATGCCTACTGGAATAGTTTTACTCACTATAACCGCTGTAAATTCATAGGAATGGGTGATCGATATAAAAGCACCATCTTTAAGATGGGGTTTGCCAAAATCATCATAATACATGTCATGATCTACATAGCCAAACTTCGCAAGGAGATGCCGAATACTCATAAACGCACGTTGGTGCAACTGCGATTTCATATGCTCAAAACGCGTTTTGCAATGCTGGGTAAGTTCCACCCCTTCAATAAGTTGATCTAAAGGCTCAATTACCCTCCAAATTGCAAGAGAGGTATTGTCGTTTACTGTTATAATTTTGTAAAGTGGCACGTTAACTATTGTATTATATGTATTTTTGAAGGTAATTTAAGTAAAACAAATATAAATAATATGGCAACGAAAACATTGCAATACGTACCTAATAAAGTAAAAGACATCTCTCTCGCAGCTTACGGGCGGAAGGAAATGGATCTTGCAGAGGCAGAAATGCCGGGTCTTATGGCCCTCCGTGAAGAATATAAAGACGAGCAGCCGCTTAAGGGCGCTCGTATCGCAGGTTGCCTACACATGACCATTCAAACGGCTGTGCTTATAGAAACATTGATTTCGCTGGGCGCGGAAGTAACGTGGAGTTCTTGCAACATATTTTCTACACAAGATCATGCCGCTGCCGCAATCGCAGAAGCAGGTATTCCAGTTTACGCATGGAAGGGCATGAATGAGGAAGAATTTAACTGGTGTATTGAGCAAACGCTTTTCTTTGGTGAAGATCGTAAACCGCTCAACATGATCCTTGATGACGGTGGGGATCTTACCAATATGGTTTTTGATAAATATCCAGAACTTGCAGCTGGTATCAACGGACTTTCAGAAGAAACAACCACTGGCGTACACCGTCTATACGAGCGTATGAAAAATGGAACGCTTGCTATGCCGGCCATAAACGTGAATGATAGTGTAACCAAATCTAAATTTGACAATAAATACGGTTGTCGAGAAAGTGCAGTAGATGCGATACGCCGCGCTACCGATATAATGCTTGCCGGTAAACGCGTCGTGGTATGTGGGTATGGTGATGTAGGTAAAGGTACCGCGCTGTCCTTTAAAGGCGCTGGTTCTATTGTTACCGTTACTGAAATTGACCCCATTTGTGCGCTACAGGCTGCTATGGATGGATTTGAGGTAAAAAAACTGGAAAACGTTCTCCCTAAAGCAGATATTGTTATTACAACTACCGGTAACAAAGATATTGTACGTGGCGAACATTTTGAGGTCATGAAAGATAAGACCATCGTTTGTAATATAGGCCACTTTGACAACGAGATTGCTGTAGAATGGCTCAATGAAAATTACGGTGACACTAAGGATGAGATCAAGCCACAGGTAGATAAATATACCATTAACGGCAAAGATATAATCCTTCTTGCCGAAGGTCGTCTTGTCAACCTGGGCTGCGCTACTGGCCACCCTAGTTTTGTAATGAGCAACTCCTTTACAAATCAAACCTTAGCACAGATTGAGCTTTGGACCAATCGTGATATGTACGGGAACAAAGTATATATGTTACCCAAGCATTTAGATGAAAAAGTAGCTAAACTACATTTAGAAAAAATAGGCGTAGAGCTTACCGAACTTACTGAAGAGCAAGCGGAATATATAGGTGTAGAAGTAGAAGGTCCTTACAAGCCAGAATACTATAGGTATTAGGAAATTTTGAATTCAGAATTTTGAAATATGATTACGAGAGAACCCTGCTGAAATGGCGGGGTTTTTTGGTTATATGCTAGAGTTTTATACCTAAGGAAGAATTGAAATTAAGAAATTAAACACGTCCCCATCATAAGTAAAAGAACTAGGTGCCTAATACAAAAAACCCCGCACTCGCGGGGTTCTTGCTTACAACTTTCTTTTCTGTAGCTATTTATTTTTCTTTGGAAAATAACTTGAGTCAAGACAAAATCCTTCTTGAAACTACAAGGTCTTAAAATAACTATATGCTATACTTGTCTAATTAAATATCTAAAATTGATTTGACAGCTTGAACACTTCGACTTTTATAAGAATAAACTATAGTCAAAGAATGGAAAAAGCCATTTTGGCTAGAATCGATATGATACAAAATGTAAAATATTTCGTCTTTAGATGTTTTAGATGTTATTAGCGAGGACCTTTTATTCTACGCTCTATTTTAAAACAATGACCGTTTCAATAATTTTATCATCCGTATTTATATTGACCTTTTGAATTTTTCCACTTTTCAAATAGTCAACTGCTGCTGTTTTTTCTTTATTTTCTAATTCTGCTTTCACATATTCTGTGTCCACTCGTTTTAGAGATCCAGTTAGGGCATCAACTCCCCATCCTATTATGGAAAACCCATTAAGTATTGATACTAAATTGAATTTACTGTCCATTACAACAACCCTCTCTTTATAGCCTTCCAATCTGAAATCAATGCGATCATCTGCTTCTACTTTAATTTGTGCTGGGGTGACACCTTTTTCAAAACCATTGACGAATACTTTAGCTCCTGACGGATTACTTTCAAAAAGAACTCTTCGCTTTGATCCTGTAAAAATCGAAGCGCAGCTTGTTAACATGAATACTGCTGAGCTTAAAATTAGTAGTGTTTTTTTGGCTCTATGTGGAATATAGTGGGTAATTAAGAATATTTAATCAG
>JBDNGW010000677.1:0-7140 GCA_041689735.1 Leeuwenhoekiella sp.
CGGCGGCCCAATTTGGTCATTACCTCTTTCACTTTTTCCGCTAGGCTCGTCATATTTTGATCGGCCTCAATGTTATCGCGCCTTATATATTCCATATAATCTACAACGGCGCGTTTTACCCGGGGATTTACAGATTCTAACTTTGGGTTATTCGCATAATCTTCAAAATAAATGTCCTTTTTTTCCAGTTCATCAACCGCTTCGGCATAAAAATCCCTGCTAAACTGCTCTTTGCGCAGGTCTACCATGGCTTTCATATTTTGAGTTTTTTGCATGAGGCCTATTTTAATACTGTCCAGTTGGCTGGTTTGAGCAGCCGTTTCGGTAATTCTTGCCAGGGAATCAATTTGCACCACAATACTGTCAGTATAGGCCCTGTAGCGGGAGAATTGGTCTGTATCTCCCGTGGCCATCGCAGAACGGCCCACGGTTTCGGCCTCATAGAGCAGGCTCAGGGCATTGCTGACGTAGGTGAGTTTACGGTTGGCAGATTCCTTTTCCTTTGTGGGATAAACAAAAGCCCTCACTTGGGGATAAATCAGCCACGCGGCAAAACCGATGAGCAATGCGAGCAGCAGATAGCCAAAGATTACCTTGAAGGTTATGGACTGTTTGGAGTTTCTCATAAAAAATAATTTATTCTGAAAAGCCTTTGTTCTTTGAAAATCAAAGGATTGTTACCTGCGTAACGTAAAAATATCCGACAGTATATTAAAAGTGGGCGAAAATTAGGTAAAAACAGTAAATATTTGCCTAATATTACCATCAAATCTCAAAGGGGTGCTTAAACTTCCTGTTCAATAAATCAATAACAGGAAAGCGAGCTGAGATCATACCCAATGAACCTGGGCGGGTAATGCCGCCAAGGGAAAATGTCACCGACTTTTTTCAAGTCGTCCGTGGCAGAACATTGCAATAATTAACTTAATAGTAACACGGAATAATTGCCCCTTTTATTCGTAAAAATCTTTACGATGAAAACCATTTTATTCGCTTGTGGTGCTGCACTCTTAACATATGGAGCGCAGGCCCAGCAGGTCACAGACACGACCAAAACTGAAAAACTGGACGAAGTGCTCGTCAAGGCGGTACGCGTAGACGCAGAATCGCCCATTACTTTTAGTAATCTTTCAAAAGAAGAAATCAATGAGCGTAATCTGGGACAGGATCTGCCCATTTTACTCAATTATTTACCCAGTGTGGTTACCACTTCAGATGCGGGAGCAGGGGTGGGTTACACCGGTTTTCGTGTTCGAGGAACAGGAAATCAGGGAATTAATGTGACCATAAACGGCATCCCATACAATGATGCGGAAAGTCTGGGCAGTTTTTTTGTGAATCTTCAGGACTTTAGCAGTTCGGTGCAAAGTTTACAATTGCAACGAGGTGTAGGTACTTCCTCTAATGGAGCGGGGGCTTTCGGCGCCAGCCTAAATATCCTTACAGAAGCTCTGGATGACAAAGCCTATGCAGGGGTTAGTGCTTCAGGTGGTTCTTTTAATACGCGCAGGGCCAATGTTAAATTTGGAACCGGACTTATCAACGATCACTATAGTTTTTCGGGTAGACTTTCTACGATAAAGTCTGACGGTTATATAGATCGCGCCAGTTCAGATTTAAAATCCTATTATTTACAAGGAGGTTATAGGGGCGAAAATACATTGATTAAAATCATAGGTTTTGGTGGTGCTGAAGTAACGTACCAATCCTGGAATGGTATAGATGCAGAAACTTTAGCAACAGACAGAACGTTTAACCCCATTGGTTTTCAATATGATGATGCAGGCAATCTTGAAGGTTTTTATGACAGGCAGGTTGACGATTATAAACAGGATCATTTACAATTACTGTGGAATCAAAGATACGATGGCGGCTGGTCTACAAACCTGAGTTTAAATTATACGATGGGCCGTGGCTTTTTTGAAGAATATGTAGACTCGTGGTACTACGCAAATGTCAACTTTACTAACGACGCCACGTTCGATTTTATAGGTTGGACTCCTTATGAAGTGGAAGGTAATCTGCAAACAGATACTGATCTTATAAGACGTCGCTGGTTGGATAATCGCTATTATGTAGCAAACCTGACAACCAATTACAAAAATGAGAACCTGGATTTTGATGCAGGCCTTTTCGGTAGTATTTACACCGGTGACCATTTTGGTGAAATTACCTGGGCTCGCTATTTTTCACAGTCGGAAGAGGCGGGTTATCGCTATTATACTGGCACTGCCGATAAAAATGAATTTACGGCTTTCGCAAAAGCTACGTGGAGAGTTGATGATACTTGGAGTGTTTTTGGGGATTTACAACAGCGTTTTATTACGTATAAAACAGATGGTCTTAGTGATAAAAGAATTCCTTTCGTAATCGATAAAAACTATTCCTTTTTCAATCCTAAAGCAGGAGTTACCATCACTTTGGACGAGTCCAGTAATGTTTATGCTTCGTATGCCCGGGCCAACCGCGAGCCCAACCGTACTGATTTTGAAAATGGAAATCCCGTTCCTGAAAAGCTAAATGATTTTGAATTGGGCTATCGAGTAACGAAAGACCGAACCCGTATATACGCCAATGTATATTATATGGATTATCGCGACCAGTTGGTATTAACCGGTGCGATTGACGATGTGGGAGCAGCCCTACGTCAGAATAGTGGTTCCAGCTATCGACTGGGGCTGGAAGTAGAGGCTGGTTTTCAGATAGGAAGTCAATTTTCAATCTCACCTAATATAGCGTTGAGTACCAATAAGAATAGGGACTTTTTCTTCCAAAGAGATGGTGTTTTGAAAAATTTGGGAAATACTAATATTTCATTTTCTCCAAATGTAGTTGCTGGTAACCGTTTTGATTTTTATCCGGTTCAGAATCTAAGATTATCACTTTTATCTAAATACGTGGGAGAACAATATTTAGGAAATATAGATGCAGAAAGCTCAAGGCTAGATGCTTATTTCGTAAATGATTTTAATATTCAGTACGATTTAAAGGGCATAGGTTTTGCAAAATCTATCACACTTACAGCTTTGGTAAATAATATTTTTAGTAAAGAATATGTTTCTAACGGATATTTCTTTACTTACGATGATAAATCCACAAATCCAGGTACTGTGACTACGGTTGAGGGTGCCGGCTATTATCCACAGGCTAAAATCAATTTTCTTGTGGGCGCCACTATTGTATTTTAACTATCGAAAACAGCTTAAATCACTATTTTTTGACCAAAAACAGACTTTTTAAGCTGTTTTTCGGTACAAGATGAGGTTATTTTAAAGTATGATAAAATCTTTTGATTTTTTACCGGTACTTTTTAAGTTTGAGTGAGAAAATCCGGTACAGTTTTAAACTGTACCGGATTTTGTTTTTAAAAGTTTTAGTATGCACATTGTTTCAGTATAAATTTATATGGTGCCAGAGAGCGCTGTGTTGTCACTTCGAGTGTTTTTGGTGCAGCGCTAGCGGAATCAGAAATGTATCGAGAAGTTGCAATACAAATGATTATTTCAATTTCCGAAAACTTCTCGATACGGCGTGCTTCAGAAAACGACTACTCGGAGTGACAATACTTACCTTTTATATTTGAAAAGAATAAATTATTGAAAATCAATATTTTTTGACCAAAAACGGTCTTTTTGACCTTTTTTTTGGGACGGGATGAGGGTATTATAGAGTGGAAATATCATCTTTTAAGCTTCGACCAGTATTGTGTAAAAATTTTAGAATATCAGCTTTACATTGTAATTTATATGGTGCCAGAGAGCGCTCTGTTGTCACTTCGAGTGTTTTTGGCGCAGCGCTAGCGGAATCAGAAATGTATCGAGAAGTTGCAATACAAATGATTATTTTAGGAACCGAAAACTTCTCGATACGTCGATTACTTCCGCTATCGCTCCAGAAAACGACTACTCGGAGTGACAATACTTACCTTTTATATTTGAAAAGAATAAATTATTGAAAATCAATATTTTTTGACCAAAAACGGTCTTTTTGACCTTTTTTTTGGCAAAAAGTAAAGCTTTTTTTTTTAGGTCAAACAAGGTTTATGAAGCCGGTGCTGTTTCTTCTTTATAAAAATGTACATCGCGCTGTGGGAAAGGGATAACAATATCCTGAGCCTCAAGGCGTTTTTTACCTTCTTCAAGAATTAACCAGCGCAGTGCCCAGAAATCATCATTGTTTGTCCAGTATCTCAGGGAGAGGTTCACAGAGCTATCGCCCAGTTCTGCCACTACGATCATAGGTTCTGGATGCGGATCGTGCAATACTTTTTCCTGCTCATTAACAAGCTCTAGTAGGATTTCTTTTGCCAATTTTATGTTGCAATTGTAAGAAATGCCCCAGGTTATTGCCTCGCGGCGTATACCTTCAACACTATAGTTAATGATATTATCATTAGATAATTTCCCGTTTGGGATAATGGCCAGTTGGTTCCCAAAAGTCGTCATTCTGGTATTGAAAATGGATATTACTTCTACGGAACCTTCAACGCCCTGAGCGGAGATCCAATCTCCAACTTTAAAAGGTTTTAACAATAAGATCAGCACCCCACCTGCAAAATTTGCCAGCGATCCCTGTAGCGACAAACCTATCGCAAGACCTGCGGCACCTATAAGTGCCACCAGTGAGGTAGTTGCAACGCCCAGCTGCGTGATCACAAGAACAAAGAGCAGTACTTTTAAGGACCAGTTGATGAGGTCTGCCATAAATTTCTCTAGCGTGATGTCGTATTCCTTATTATCAAAGAATTTATGAACGAGTTTATTGATCATTTTTATTATCCATAAACCTATAAAAAGTGTAAGGATGGCTCCTATAAATCCAGGAAGAAAGTCAATGACTTTTTCTAAGATTTGATCAATATATTTTTGGTAATCTTCTGGGAGTATGCTCATGAATTTAATTTATTCGCAAATTTAGGTTTATTGCACTAACCTTAAAATAGAAAAGGTTAATTCTTTAATAATGGCAGGGCATTTTCGAGTGTTGAAACAGGTAGTTTACAGGTGCGATTTGTGCAAATATAAATCCATGTTTGTTCATCGTCCCACCTGCCCTCAAACAGATCGAGGTATTCTTCAGGACTTTCGGTGGCAGCAATTACCGCATTGGGAAGGTAATGCTGATTAAGTTCTTTTAATTTTTCCTTGGCCTGTTTTCCGGTGATGACAATCTCGTAAAAAGGATCGGTAAAATTGAGCATCAGGTCAAGCCAGTTGCTGTATCCACCGGGATAGGAGCTAATTTCTTTACTTACATTGAGCAACATTCGGCCAGATAAATTTATATACTTTTCATTAAAGACGATATGGCCCAATTTATACAGGTTTTTTGCCATAATGGAATTGGAAGCGGGGATTACATTATCCTGATATTCCACGTTTCTCATTATCAGTTCCGGGTCTTCATCTGAAGTGAAATAGAGCATCCCGTTTTCTGAATTTGTGAAGTGATTTAAGGCGTAATCAGTCAGTTTTTCAGCATGATTAAGCCATTTTCTGTCTGTGGTCACTTCATATAGCGCGATAAAACCTTCTATGACCGAAGCATAATCCTCCAGGTACGCGTTAATAGTACTGGTGCCATTTTTATAGGTTCGGTATAGGCTGCCGTCTTCTTTGATTTGCTCATCGACAATAAAATCTGCATTTTTCAGGGCAAGTTCCAGAAATTCGGGTTCGTCGAAGCTTTTATAAGCAGCTGTAAGTCCGCTAATGGTAAGTCCGTTCCATCCGGTGAGTATTTTATCATCCAGACGCGGAGCTTTCCTTTTTTCGCGAATGCGCAGGAGCATTTCGTTCCAGCTTTTTTTCTTTTCAGCAAACGCGGCGGCATCGAGCTTGTGCTCTTCTATAAAATCGGAATCTTCATCTTGGCGTATAAGCACATAATTATTGTGTTCCCAAAGACCGTAGCTGTTTATATTATAATATTCGGAAAAAAGCGCATAATCATCTCCAAGAAGTTCTTTGAGTTCTTCTTTGGTCCAAACATAAAATGCGCCTTCTTCCAGCTCATCCTTATCATTCATGCTATCTGCGTCCAGCGCGGAATAAAAACCGCCGCTATCGTCCAGCATTTCCCGTTTTAGAAACGCTACGATACCATAAACCGTCTCTTTATAAAGTGGTTCTCGGCGGGTGAGGTACGCATCGCTGTAAAGGCTGAGCAGTTGGGCGTTATCATAAAGCATTTTCTCAAAATGCGGAATGTGCCATTTCATATCTGTACTGTAGCGCGAAAAACCACCGCCCAACTGATCGTAAACCCCACCAAAGGCCATTTGTTGTAAAGTGGTGTGCACAAAATTGGCAAGTTCCTGATCATCTTCCTGGTGTGCGTAGCGTAATAGAAATGCGTAATTGTTCGGCATCATAAATTTCGGAGCCCGGCGCATCCCGCCCTGTTTGGTGTCAAAACTTTTAGACCAATTTTCAATGCTTGAAGTAAGTAGGTTTTTATCAAAATCAAGTGGGCCTTTTTGCAGTTCTATGACTCCCATACCTTTAAGTCCCTGTTCTAATTTATCGGCATATTCGACCAATTTTGCCGGGTTTTCGTCATATATTTTGGAAATCTGTTTCAGCGCATCCATCCAGTTTTCTTTTGGAAAATAGGTGCCGCCCCACACCGGTCTGCCGTCGGGAAGCGTAATGACATTCAGTGGCCAGCCGCCTTGTCCGGTCATAAGCTGAACTGCATTCATATAGATATTGTCAACATCTGGGCGCTCTTCGCGATCTACTTTTATGGGCACATAATTATCATTCATGATCTTTGCGACAGTACTGTCTTCAAAGCTTTCATGCTCCATGACATGGCACCAGTGGCAAGAGCTGTAACCAATGCTTACGATCATTAATTTATTTTCCTTTTTGGCCATTTCATGAGATTTCTCTCCCCACGCTTGCCAGTCTACTGGATTATGGGCATGCTGTAATAGGTAAGGACTGGTTTCATTGATAAGGGCATTGGTGTGCTTATATTTCACGGTAGTATCGTTTTTAGTTTGACAGGAAAGGGGCAGTATGCTCAAGAGCAGAAGCAAAAGGAGGTATTTATGGAACTTAGGGCACATTGAGATTGAATTTGAACAAATATTCCGTTACCAGATCACTGATAACGGAATATTTAAAAATTTAG
>JBDNGW010000678.1:0-3621 GCA_041689735.1 Leeuwenhoekiella sp.
ACAAGATAGATGGCAAATACCTACAGAACTACCTAAATGAATTCTGTTACAAACTAAACCGGAGATACTTTTGTGACAGGCTCTTCGACCGGCTGGTCGTGGCGGTAACTCATCAGTACTGGTGCAATAGCGTTTAATCAATAATTTTAATTTAATATGACTTTTACTGCGTTAAGTAATTGATAAATTATATCTATCATCACAAGGCATGAATTTGATCTAATTCAGAAAGGTTCCATGTCTAAGTTAGGTATTGTAAAGTGAATGGACCGTCTATGGCACATATGACCATTGAAACTGCATTTTAGTTTCATAGCGTTTCTTTTTGACCCAGCACCAGCAGCGTGAGACCACACCAAATTCTAATTTACTGTAGTCTACAATAACATCGTGACAAACAGTGTAAATCCATAAGTCCATAAATTTGCATTCCTTATAGAATATCTATATCTCGCTAATTACCTGATCAAAGTTCGCCTGAAGTGCGGTTTTTTTTTGTTAATATCCATCATTATTTGAGATCTATTATAGTTTTACATATTGATCTAAACCAGCCCTAATTTACGCTTACCCAATTGAAATATTTTCATCAATTTTTAATCTTTATTTTTCCATTTATCCCTAAAACAAAAACGATGTTATCCATTCCCTCACCTTTATAAGTTGTACAAAACCATATATTCTTATTTGTATTACGAACCTATATCTCCTTTAGAGAATCTCTAAATAAGGCTCTGACAGCCCGTGCTCTAGCGAAAGAATTGTCGACCTCATGTCATTAACAATTATTCATAATAATAAGTTATACTTATAATAAAATTTAAATAGGAATTGTGGTAACATATTAGGTCTGTACGGTCTAAAACTAACTTAAACTAACCAAAATGAAACCACTTCTAACCCCTGCATCACCCACCTCTTATCGTAGCAAGATATCCCGCATATCGTGGCCGGCCATATTCGCCGGGGCGCTGACAGCTCTTGTAGTTGTGTTTATGTTGAACTTACTTGGTCTGGGCATCGGCCTTTCTACTATTGACCCTATGACTGAAAGCGATCCGTTGAACGGACTGGGTACTGGTTCCCTTATCTGGCTAGGGCTGTCCAACCTTGCTGCCTTGTTTGTTGGCGGGCTTGTTGCCGGCCGCATGTCTGGCTACCCGTCTAAGAGCGATGCCGGACTTCATGGTTTCCTATCTTGGGCCCTTTTCACCATTGTATCCCTTTTTCTTATTACTTCTACCATTGGTTCAATCGTGAGTGGTATCTCTGGAGCAGTTTCAGGAATATTTGGCGGAGATGGATCAAAAGACGTTACGGTTATGGTGGATAAGGCCAAAAAAGAAGGGCTAAAGGCAACTGACCTTTCCTTGGAAAACATAAAAAACGAGGCTTTTAAACTTATCAGTAAAGCGGAGGGTTCCAATCTTATATCGGACAATACGTCGGAAACTGTTAAGGAAGACATTAACAAGACGAGTGCTAATGCTCAGGACGCGGTTCAAAACCTTAAGGTGGAGGATCTAGAGCAGTTCTTCAACACGCCTAAATTTGATATTAACGATAATGGCGACCTTAAGGTAAGTGCAGAGGGCAATGGTGATTTTATAAATGAAGGTGAACTGCGCGATTATCTAACAAAGAATACACAGCTCAGTACCGAAGAAGTAAATGGTCTTGTGAAAAAATGGAATGAGAACATCGACAAAGCGGTTGATAAGGCAAAGAAATATTATGCTGAGGCAAGGCAAAAAGTTATCGAATATAGTGAGAAGGCTGCTGAAACCCTGGCAACCGTAAGCATTATAGCATTTGTTTTATTTTTTCTAGGGGCTCTGGCAGCATTTTTTGGTGGCATCACAGGTTCTCCTGAACTGACCGTGGATGAGGAACATCTCGATGATCGAAATGATCGTAATGATCGAACAACAACTATCTAAGAATAATTTAGCAGCTAACCTAAAATTTGTAATTATGATTTTCATACTCAATATCTTATTGCCGCCCCTGGCCGTTTTTTTGGAGCACGGTCTTGGGGGCAAGTTCCTAATCAGTCTGCTGCTTACACTAGTAGGGTGGATTCCCGGTGTCATCTATGCATTTGTAGTAAATGATTAAAGTATAAAATGAACAATTGGGAATTATGAAAGGATAAAAATATAAGAAATACACACTGGTCATTTTAAACGGTCTGTATTCCTTTATAAGCTATGGTGGCGCGTACATCATTTTATTCAGCAATTCATGATAATCATTATAAGTTCTCAATCTTCGCGGAAATCAAAAATTAATTTTAAAACGAATGGATACCATTTCTTAAAACGTTCATTATTATTCTCATAGTGATTATCCTTGAAGCATATAAACTGTAACTTAAATTCATAGCAATTTCCGAAGAGGAATCAGCTCTATTTAAAATCCATTTAAACCACACTTTTATGACAATTCCAATAGTACTTATCGCCAACCTCCAAAATAGTGAAAATCTATATGCTCGAGGACTGGTGAAGCGCTGATGCAGTGTTCACCCCACAGTTTTTTATTGCCGTATTTGCAGGTGTAGTGCTTGCAATGACCTTTCAATTGATCCTGACTGCGCTTTCCCTTGCATTGGGGATAAGCATGATCGGCAATGTTAAAGAGAAGTATGTACATTCTCAGGTACATCCCTCAGATTCGGATACCGATCAAGATAACAATTCGGGATCTACCGGTGTAAAGATTTCTACAGCATTTGGGATATGGAGCACCTTGACAACCTGTATAGCCGTTTTTGGTGGTACGGCGCTGGCAATGCAGTTGGACATCTTTAACAGCGTTCCCTCCAGGATTACCCTCGCCCTTGTGATCTGGGGATTATTTTTCCTGATCTTGTTCTATTTGGAGTCAAAATTTCTAAGCACTGTCATAGGGGGGCTTTTTCATACGGCCACTGCTGGGATCAAATCATCTATAGGCGCTGTTAAGAATATGTTTGCACCTTCGGATTCCACTAAAATTGAGCACACCATTGAAGGCGCTATTACAAAAATCAGGAAAGAATTCGATGAAGATTTTCATACCTCCAAAATATCTGGTGTATTGGATAATTTTCTTAAGAAAGTTGACAAAAAAATTCCGGAATATGATAAACTGAAAAGCGATCTCCAAGAAATTGTAAAGGAATCAGGAGGTTCAGGTGGTTCTGGAAACGCTATGGCCATTCAGCAAGTACTGACCAAGGCAATCGACGAAAATTCAGATAGTGATGACGCTGATTCCAAAGGCAAAGTGGCCAAGCTAAAGGAACTGCTAGAAGAGTCCAAAAAAACCTATGATGTGGGGGATGATAAAGAAGTCGGACTTAAAAAAGTTGCAGCGAAACTTACTGATCAGGATCAGGAGGAGATAGATAAAAAAATCAGTGCGGTTAAGGAATATATTTCCAAAGCTACACCAGACAGTTTCAGCGATGAGGACCTTGACAAAGAACTAAAGAAAATAATCCATGACCCTAAAAGCATTGTTTCTGTAGTTTCTTCCCATTTTAAAGATTTTGATAAAGAATCTGTTATCAAACTCCTTTCTGAAAACACCAATTTAAAAAAGGAGCAGTTGGAAGGTTATGCCGATAAGGTAACT
>JBDNGW010000679.1:0-2412 GCA_041689735.1 Leeuwenhoekiella sp.
CGACCGATTGAGCTGCCAGCAAGACGCGGATTCTGACGGCCTTGGCGAACCACCGAACATTGCCGGTTTTGCTACCCATTTTCGGCCAAGGCCACTGGCACACAGCCACCAAAAAAGACCAAGGCACTACCAGCTAACGCTGAACGAAGCGGCGCGTCTCACGCGTCCGCCTTCCGTGACTTGTTAAAACTTAGTTAGAGGGATTTCACCAGATTCTCCAGTTCAATATATGGATCTCGTTCATGTCCGTCTAAATCCCTTATTTTGTTGGCAGCATTGGCGCGCGCCTCATTTATCAAGGGCAGCACCATCGGCCACACATCCTTTATGATTCGGCCCAAAGCTTTTCTAACAATGGTGCGGTCGTAAAGGCCGTTCTCCAACCCGATGGCGATTTCCTGAAAATAATTGATCAGGTATACCAAATTCTTTCGCGTATTGACCTCAAGGTTCGCAACCGCCCACCCTTCATCAAATTCAGGCTCTGAGCTTGGGTTATCCGTTACAGCCAAATGGAGATCTATGACGCTTTTTAGAGATTGTTCGAATGCTGCTGTTCTTCGCTCTTTCAGAATCTCAAAAGTATTTCCAATTTTGAGATGGTGTTCGCTTTGCAGCCTAGCTTGGTATGCAGTTGTTGCGGCGATCAACGCAGAAAAAACCGCAGCAGCGGGCACCAAGTAACCTCCAATACCTCGACCATCCATGTACTCTGCCAAACAAACGCCGAGCAGAGTAAAAAACAGTGATACGGGCAGAAGAATTGCCAACCTTCCTATCAACACATTACTCGCAATTTGAGTTCATTGGGTTTTAACGCCTGCATAAACGGCGACCTTTGCGCAGCGAAGCGGAGAAAAGGACGTCCGGTGGAGGCCCACCGGGCCGGAACGAATTTAATGCACTGGTTATGTGTTGATGCGGTATAAGTGAAATTAATGCATGTCTGCACAAGCAGCCGTGCACATAAACTTAGTGCAGGTATTCCTTAAATACTCGTTTCATCAGATTCTTAGTTAAAAAGTTTGAGTCTACCTTTAAAATTTTTGTGCTGGGTTCGCCACTTGCAAAAAATATTGTGGTTTTTTTGTCGCCAATAAAATAATAAAAATCGTACTTTTCACCCGACCAAACTCCCGTGTCTCGATCATCTACAAAAACGCGACGAAACGTTCCAACTGCCAATTCGTCGCATCCCGCCTTTATTTCCCCTAAAGTCTCTTTGAAAAAATCTTCTGGCTCGCAGCCACCAGTTTTCATTTCATTCTCAGCACTGAATCCAATCAGGTTTTCTCCGGGATTATCACCGTACTTGATAACTATTGTGTCGTTCTCAGTTCCAAGAAAACCAGCAGATTTAGGTGCTTCTGGGATATAAAAATTTAAACCATGATATACAAATTTGAAATCATTGCTTTCAGCTAAAGCAAAAACAGAAAAAACTATTGTGAATAAAAAAAATGCTATCCTTTTCATTTTAGAGCCCCAATAAAGCTTCTTCCATAAATGTTCTGTAATTAATCGCCACACGATCACGACACATATTATACACCGATGTGTCGCCAGACATGATCCGTTTTCCTATCTTCGCTACTTCTTTGACAATATAACTTATACTTGCGGTATAGGTGGGTCTTGGTACGAGATCTATTGAAGCTGTACACGATTGGACTTCTGAAAGCGCTTCATAAATAACTTTGGCTACGTTCTCATTTACCGTGTGCGGTTTGGCAAGCCCTTTCCAAAAATAATTAACTACGGCGGCAACATATTCCCTTTCTTCGTGGTTCATTCCTTGCTCCTTGTTGGTCGCATCAATCGTTCCGTTGATTGCTCGCTAAGCCTACCAGCGAATTTCTGGTGACTCCAGACTGATAGGTCGTATTTTCGATGCAATCGCCACTATCTAGTTTCCGGTGAACCTCCCACATAACGCCAAGCACAACGGCGGAGTAATTTGGCGGGGCTTTTTGCGTTTCTTTGCAAAAACCGCGACAGATTATGGAGTCCGTTGGTGCTTTTGGTTATGTGTTTTTTGTTAGTTGGCACTCAATATTTTCCCTGACGTCACTTGGTTTTATATCGTAGCCAGTTACATTACTACCTGACCAGTTAATGCCTACCAAGAGACCGTCTTTCTCTAGACCAACCAACCACCGATCTTTGAATACTTGCCACTCTAATTCTACTGGATAAAAACCGTTATAAGCAGGTACAGTTTCAATTATTTTTTCAACTCGATTTAACGTAGACCAGAAAGGCATAGACCTTTTATTACCATCACCAACTGGCGCAGGAAAACCCGCACTATCACGTAAAGTCCAAACTCTTCGGTGTTGGGCAACATCACTATAAAATGTACTTGCCTGCGCTGCTGACTGACTCACCTATACTCCTTCATACACATAACGC
>JBDNGW010000680.1:0-7052 GCA_041689735.1 Leeuwenhoekiella sp.
CGAGAACTTCAGCACAACTACCGAATATTTTGTGCAGCCCAGGATTTTATTGGCTTCGGTAAAGTATAATTTATAGATGCAATGATTGAATATTTTCAAAAAACGAAGTTGTTGCGCACGCTCATAAGGGTTAAGATTTTTATAAACTGTTTGTTACAGATCAAAATTCATTTATATTTCTTCTGAAACCTTAAACACTAAACAATGCGAAAATTAATATTCCTGTTATTAGCCGTCTTCTTCTTTGCCTGTAACAATAATGATGACACTACAGAATTTGTAAGCTTACCAGATGTAAATGGTTTGGCAATTTCGCAGAGTGAAAATGACTTTGACGCTACCTATAATGCAGCACGTGCCACTTTGCAGAAAAATGATAAAATCAGTATTGTGGCCGAAATAGATCACAGTAGCAATGCCGCTTCGGTAAATCTTGAATTGCCAAATACCAAGGTTATCCTTTTCGGAAACCCAAACCTTGGCACTCCGTTGATGCAGGAAAATCAATTGGCCGGTCTGGATCTGCCTCAAAAAATACTGGTTTATGAACAGGACGGTGATGTTTTTGCCGCATACAATTCTACCGGATATCTTGCCAGCCGTTTTAACCTTAAAGGAATGACGCTGGAACAGATCGAAACCGCACTGAGTAACATTGTAATTGCTGCGACAAATGTTGTTCCCACAATTCCTGACGACGAGACCGTAGATTTCAGTGAAGGAATGATAATCGTGGATAGCAATAAACCATTTAATTCAACCTATTCCAGACTGAGAGCCGCCATCGAAGCGAATATCAATTTGACTATTGTCGCAGAATTGGATCATCAGGCCAATGGCAAATCTGTAGGTAAAACCATACGGCCCACAAGGCTCATTGTTTTTGGAAATCCCAAACTTGGCACACCGCTGATGCAGAGCAAAAGAACAATTGCTATAGATCTACCCCAGAAAATGCTGGTATGGCAGGATGAAACGGGAATCACTCATATTTCTTATAATGACCCTAATTTTCTGGTCAAAAGGCACGATATTGAAGGAAATATGGAGGTTCTAGATATGATTTCTAATGCGCTGGCCAGTTTGAGCGAGGCTGCGGCGGAATGAAACAATGAACAATTAGCAGTGATCAGTAAACAATTAGAAATTAGGAATGAACTATGAAAAGTAAATAGTTAGCAATTAATATTGACAGTTCATAGATTCTTCAATCTGAAACCTGAGATTAAAGTCGATGCGATTCCTTGTTGCGCGCGTTATTGGGATGAGCAAATACGTCATTTCGACGATAGGAGAAATCTCACACGCTTTTCAGTCTATATTTAAACGATACAACAATCCTCTAAAACGATACGAATCAATCAAAAAACACCCTTTTTTCAGTAGTTTTTAGCCCTAGAAACGGTGTTTTTCAATACTTCACCATTCTGAAGTCGGTTGTAATTATCCACAATTTGATCCGCAATAGAGGCGGGATCACTTTTACTGGCAGTGTGCGGGGTTATGAGAATCTTTTCATTATCCCAGAAGGCGTGGTCTTCGGGCAGTGGTTCGGTATGAAAAACATCTAATGCCGCTCCGCTAAGTTTTTGGTCTTTCAAAGCGTTTAGCAAATCATTGTCCACCAGATGACCTCCACGGGCAACATTGATGATATAAGCGTTTTTGGGGAGTTTATCGAATAGTTTTTTATCCAGGATCCCTTTGGTTTTATCGGTTAACGGAAGCAGGCAGACCAAAATTTCGGCGGTATCCAAAAATTCATTCAGCTCGGCATCACCGGCAAAACTCTCAAGTCCCTCAATATCCTTTTTTGAATTTGCCCATCCCGTTAGTTTGAATCCGGTTTGATGCAGGGTTTTTGCAACTGCTTTGCCCAATACACCCATTCCCATTATTCCCACTGTAACATTGGCCACACGTTTATAGGGAACAGGTTTCCACGTGTGGTCGTGCTGATATTCAGTATAGGTTTTGAGGTTTTTACAATGATTAAGCGTCAGTGCCAGCACAAATTCCTGCATATCACCGATGAGGTTTTCATCTACAATACGGGTCATTTTAATATCTTCGGGCAGACTGGGATCTTCAAAAAGATGATCTACACCGGCGCCCAGCGAACCAATGACCTGTGCGTTTGAATAATTTTTGAAACTCCCGTGTGGTGCTTTCCAAGTCAGGATCATTTTTATATCCTCCTTATTTTTTAAGTTTTCTGGAGTAAAAACCGGAAAATCTGGTTGTATTTTATTGATGGCCTCTAGCCAAGATTCGTAATTTTTGTCGTTGCGTATAAGTAGTAATGCCATTTATAAGTTCTTTTTTGGGTCTTGCCGTGTGTCAAAAATGCGGGTAACGTAGATTAGTGCATTTCCGATCCTGTATGTGATTTTAAAATGTTTCTGAAAGATTTTCCGATAATCTCTTTTAAGATGATTGAAAGCTTCATCAGTAGAGCCTATTTTTTGCTAAATTGACTTGATCGTTTTCTAGCATATACATCGTATCGTAAATGGCTTCAATAATTAACAAGGTTTTCTTTTTACCATATAAATGAACATAGAATTTTTCAGTTTCTTCAAGGTCTTTCTCTGCACGGGAAGTGATTTTAATTCTTTTAATCATCAAGACGCTCTAGAAAACGTGCTCTTACTTCATCAATGGAATATACCCGACCTTCCCTGATATCCTCCTCGGCCTCTTCCATTAAGAGATCCTGTTGCTGCTGATATTCAAAATCTGCGTTCAGGTCGTTGATCTTTTGCAGCAACGCATTATTGGCAGTTTCAATGTCAAATTGCAGTTTTTTACGCAGCACGGAAGTTTCCATAAAGAGTGATTTTACAGTCTAAATTTAGTGTTTTTTGAGCGTTTAAGCCGTTTTATGATTTGTATTTTGTTTTCGGAAGTCTAAATCTGGTTTGGCTAAAGATTCTTTTTTGGGTCTTGCCGTGTGTCAAAAACGCGGTTGATGTAAAATGCCGAATTTCCGATCCTGTAAGTAATTTTGCAATGGTGGTAAATTAATTTTCTGTAATCTCTTTTTAGATGCACGAAAAATTTATCGATTTCTCCTATTTGTTCCAAATTTACATCTGGACTTTCAAGGATTTCTGTGTGATTTCTTATTTCTAAAACTATAATTTCGGCTTTATCGACACCATATAATTCTTTGTAAAACTCATATACATTCTTTAAATCTTTAGAAGCACGTGTAGTCCAAATAACGGGATTACTCATGTTTCCAGCTTTTTATCAAAACGTCCATTTCGTTCTGAGAATACACCCTACCTTCCCTGATATCCTCTTCGGCCTCTTCCATTAAGAGATCCTGTTGCTGCTGATATTCAAAATCTGCGATCAGGTCGTTGATCTTTTGCAGCAACGCATCATTGGCAGTTTCAATGTCAAATTGCAGTTTTTTACGCAGCACGGAAGTTTCCATAAGGAGTGATTTTATAGTCTAAATTTAGTGTTTTTTGAGCGTTTAAGCCGTTTTATGATTTGTATTTTGTTTTCGGAAGTCTAAATTTGGTTTGGCTAAAGATTCTTTTTTGGGTCTTGCCGTGTGTCAAAAATACGAGTGATATAAATTGAGCGTACCCCAACTTTGTAATTTATTTTAATATGTTTTTGAAAAATCTTTCTGTAGGGAGATTTAAAATGATTGAAAGTTTCATCTAAAGATCCAATGGCATACCAGTCGTAAATAGAACCTTCAAGAAATTTTATGTGTTTTAAAAGCAGGATAATGATTTCTTGCGTTTTTTCAACTCCATAAAGGCTAAAATAAAACTCTTCTGTGTTATATATGTCTTTCTTGGCTCTACTTGTTAAGATTATTGGTTTGATCATTTCTTATATCGATCTTCAAATTCTTTGAGTACCTCATCAATAGAATACACCCGACCTTCCCTGATATCCTCCTCGGCCTCTTCCATTAAGAGATCCTGTTGCTCCTGGTATTCAAAATCTGCGATCAGGTCGTTGATCTTTTTCAGCAACGCATCATTGGCAGTTTCGATTTCAGATTGCAATTTTTTTCGCAGTACGGAGGTTTCCATAATCAGTATTTTATAGCCTAAATTTAGTGTTTTTTGATCGTTTGAGCCGTTTTTTGGAACTTTTCCTTTATTTATAGGAATAAAAAAATCAGCATTGAAGTTGGAATTCAACACTGATTTTATACTGAAAAATGGTCAGTTTTGCCCTTTTTCACTATTTACTGTCCACTATTTACTATTTTACTTTTTTAAATTGTCTTTAGCCTATATACCGAAAGCTTCTTTTACCTTATCCACATAATCGAGTTTTTCCCAAGTAAAAAGTTCCACTTCTTTGGTCACTTTTCCTGAATATGGACTTTCAAATACTTTCACGATTGTCTGTGGGCTTTTGCCCAAATGGCCGTACGATGCCGTTTCACGGTAAATGGGATTGCGCAGTTTTAAACGCTTTTCGATCGCCGAAGGACGCATATCAAACAATTCACGTACTTTCTGGGCAATCTCTCCATCGGTGGCATCTATATGCGAAGAACTATAAGTATCCACATAAATGGATGTTGGCTCCACCACACCGATTGCATAAGAAACCTGAACTAAAACTTCATCAGCCACGCCAGCGGCAACTAGATTCTTAGCGATATGACGCGAAGCGTACGCGGCAGAACGGTCTACTTTGCTCGGGTCTTTGCCCGAAAAAGCACCGCCACCATGCGCGCCTTTTCCACCGTAGGTGTCTACAATAATTTTACGGCCGGTAAGACCGGTATCACCGTGTGGACCACCGATTACAAACTTTCCAGTGGGATTGATATGATAGGTAATATCGTCATTAAAGAGTTTTGCCAATTCCTGCGGAAGTGAACTTTGTACCCGTGGGATCAAGATTTTGATGATATCTTCCTTGATTTTTGCCAGCATCCTGTCATCATCCTCGTCAAAGGGATCATGCTGCGTAGAAACTACAATGGCCACGATTCTTTGCGGCACGTTATCGTCTGAATATTCTATGGTCACCTGGGATTTTGCGTCTGGGCGCAAGTATTTGATCTCGTTTTCCTCGCGGCGCAATTTGGCAAGTTCGATCATGATACGGTGGGAAATATCAAGTGCGAGCGGCATGTAATTTTCGGTCTCTTTGGTTGCGTAGCCAAACATCATACCCTGATCGCCGGCGCCCTGTTCTTCTTTTGAAGCGCGGTCCACACCTTGATTAATGTCCTGAGATTGCTCATGGATAAGCGAGATAACACCACAGCTATCACCACTGAATTTATAATCACCCTTAGTATAGCCAATATCATTGATGACGTCGCGCGCAATGGTCTGCACATCAATGTAGGTATTGCTTTTTACTTCGCCGGCAAGTACTACTTGACCGGTGGTTACAAGCGTTTCGCAGGCCACTTTGGATTCTGGGTCAAAAGCGAGGAAATTGTCAAGAAGGGTATCGCTGATCTGGTCTGCAATTTTATCCGGGTGTCCTTCAGAAACACTTTCCGAGGTAAATAAATAGGGCATATTTAGGTCTTTAATAAACGTTTGAAATATAGTGAAAATGGGATTTGACTTAAAACCTGCCGTGGAGTGCATACTGCCTTTAGCATTTTTTATACTGAACCAATATCAGTATCTGCCTTGATTTTCGGCAGGTCCTGAAACGAGTTCAGAACAAGAGGTTGCAATCAGTCAAATTTTTCCTCAAAATCAGAACAAATGTATATTAATAATAAAGAATATGAAATTTATGACGCCTATTTTTGAATACTTTATGAATATCAAAAAAGATCTGCATGACTTCCTATCCGGATCAATGTAATAGAATTAGGCGATTCTATCTGAATCCAGATAATCAGAAGATCTGGTTTAATGTGGCATTCCCAATTATTAATATATTTACCTTTCAATTTATGAGGCTTCATCAAAGAAGGAATACCATCAACACCTTTTTCTTTTAATACCTCTAGAACAGTTATCGTTATTTCAAAATCTACCTGATTACGTTTAAATATTTTTTTTAAATCTTTACTAAATTTTGTCGTTCTTATTAGCTTATATATCTTCAAAAAAGGATTTCTTCAATGCTTCTAAATCGGTTATTTCAGTAAGATTTATATTATTTCGCGCCTCGTGAATCGCTTGCTTCGTTTCTTCGTTCGGTTCGGGGTACATTTCCTCGGTCAATACGGTTTCCACATAATTGTTCAAGCTCCGGTTTTCACCCGCGGCCTTTATTTTTAGTTTTTCAAGCAATTTTTTTTCAATACGAAAAGCGGTCTGTATTTTCATCATTATTAGTTTGGTTTTAAAAGTAATTAATAACAATCTGTTATTCAAGGTTTCTTTGGTTTAGGAATTAAAATAATTTCATATTTAAAATCTTAAAACCTTAATTTCTATAATTTTCCTTGCATTAATCAAAAACGTTTTATAACCTTTACACTTACGTTTAAAAGCATATTGACGATGTTATCAAGAAAGGCCGAGGGTTAGACCCTATGACACCTTAGCAACCCTTTCTCCAATGAAAGAAGGTGCTAAATTCTACCCAGTTCATGCGTTAGCGCGTGTAGTGGATAGATAACGAAAGAACCTTTTCTCTTCGAAAAAATGTTCAACTCCTGATTTTCTTATAACATTTTCGGCTTTTTGATTTGATTTATTAACTCAAAAACACAGAAAATGAGCACACAAAAATTTGCTACCCAGGCTTTACATGCAGGGCACGACACCACAAAAAATGGCGGTACCTGCGCAGTCCCAATTTACCAGACCACTGCGTATGTATTTGACAATGCAGACCACGCTGCGGCACTCTTCAACCTTTCACAACCGGGCAATATTTACACCCGTCTTAACAATCCAACTAATGACATTCTGGAGCAACGTCTCGCTGCACTAGAAGGCGGAATTGGTGCGGTGGTCACGGCTTCTGGCATGGCAGCGATCAATACGGCTTTGCTCACGCTGCTCAGAGCGGGCGATCACATTGTTTCTTCGAGTAGTTTATACGGCGGAACCTACAATTTAATGAGTGTAACCCTGCCC
>JBDNGW010000681.1:0-5168 GCA_041689735.1 Leeuwenhoekiella sp.
AGAGATAGGAGCGGAAAAGGTCGCTGTAACCATAAGTTGCAGTAGGCCCCTGTTATCAAGGGTTTCGTCTATATGGTCATAGATACCAGCGTTGCGTAAAATTTTATCGGCAAAATTCAACCCGCCAAAAGATTGTATGTTATTTTGTGAATATGTACATTTCATCTGTAAGAATGTTTTCACCCAAATAAGTGAAAATAATTGAAAGGGAAAAGTCTCTGAAGCATCGTTTTCATTGACTTTTCCACTTTCTTATTAACAATGCCTGCGGATTTAAGGTTATAGAAAAACAATACTTTTATTAGGCTTTATTCTTGCCGTCTTTACTGTAAACTCACCGTCAACAAAGTATGATCTTAAGACGGGTTACACCAATATTAACAGTAAAGTATCAGACGGCAATTCTGAAGGCATATCCTATTCAGATGGTGCTTCTGGATTTTACGCGGGCTTTCTAGTAGATGCTATGATCATTGAAAATTTTCACGTCCAACCAGAGGTTCTTTTTGCACTTGCTGAAAACAGTAAATTCCTTTACGTTCCAATCCTTGCGAAATTTTATATAGCAGATTCAAAATTTCACATACTTGCAGGGCCGCAGGCAAACATTATACTTGAAGAAACAGGTGACGATACAAAAGCTTTAGGTCTAGACGCCACTTTTAATGCTGGCTATGATATCAACGAAAGATTCTTTGTTGATGCTAGATACTCTTTGGAACTTACAAATGAAATTTCCAGTGATATTGAGGGTGCAGATGACGTTAAAGCACGTTGCAATACCTTTCAGGTTGGGATAGGATATAAATTCTAAAAATCTACAATACTTGTTCCGAAGCGGTCTTTGGATCGCTTTGTTTTGAAAAAACTCATTTTTAGAAGGTCATTAAAGCTGAAATTAATTTTATAGCAGATTGTGCTTATGACGTTAATGTCAACGGTGAGACCTGAAAATTATCCTTTATTTGAACTTTAACCATAAAAATAACGTTTCAAAACTGAGCGCATATTTTATTCGAATGGTTTTGAATTGCACACCAGCGGCAGCGTTAATGGGAATCCTTTAATTATACTTCTTTGGTTTATAATTCCATAAAGGAAAATAAAATAGAAATGTGTGATCAAAAAGTAAAAAAATATGACACTTATCCCATTATTCACTTTTTTGTTCCAGGTTCATTTTCCTCAAGTTCCTGCTTCACACCGGAAATATATGGGATGTCTTTTATTCTGCTCAGGCTCATAAGAATTTTATGATCCATAATGTGGATAAAGGTCAGTCTGTCCATAAATTTTTTTATAGGGCAAAAAGAAAGCTTGATTACACAGTGGCTAAATATCGAAAGATCCTTTTTATAAAGTAGAACAGCGGATAAAATACTGTGAGCAATTAACATTGCAATCTCTATTTATTAGCTTGGCCTTCTCCCGGTGATCAAAATATTGCACTACATTTCTCTGATAAGAATGCTTCATCGGGGGAGTCCTTTCTGCAGTCCCTGAACTTATAAGCTACTGGATTCAAGATCATTGAAATCTGATAAAATCAAATGGGTCGTCGGCTCCCCGAAAACCAAAAGCCGGTCTATAAATTGTTGAAGTTGGGACTGGTCTTTGAGCACCGCTTTCATAAGGATGTTATGTGGCCCGGTAATTCTATACATTTCATTAATCTCCGGAAAATCTTTTACCTGCTCATTAAAGCGCAATAACTTCCCGCTGAACATCTTCAGCATGATCATCACTTCCAAACCATAACCTAATTTACTGTAATCCAGCTGAATTTTATAGGCTTTTATCACATTAGTCTCTTCCAACTTTTGAATACGTTCCCTCACGGAGGAGGGCGAAAGACCAATTTGCTTACCGATCTCCACCAAAGAAACCCGGGAATTTATCTGAAGTTGGCCTATTATTTTTAAGTCTGTCTCATCTGCCATAAATAAAATTTTAATTTGCCCTAAAAATACATTATTATTCGGCAATAATACAACAATGCCGTGGAATCAATTTTAAGGAATGCCCTGTATCCAGTACCTTTACGCTATGGATACGATGCTTTTATTTTTGATAGTGGGGATTTTTCTTGGTTTCTTTGTTCAGACCATTATTGGTTTTGCCGGCGCTTTGATAGCACTTCCCCTATTGCTGATGGCTATGCCATTGCCCGGTGCTATTGCCTACATTTCCATCTTCTATTTTATTTCCAGCCCCTATTACGTGTTCAAAGAATGGAAAAACATGGATAAGCAACTTTTAAAAAAATTGGCGGTTTCATCGTTGGTGGGCGTGGTAGCTGGTATCATACTGCTGATCTATGCCAGGCCGATCTTGTTAAAAAAAGCTTTGGGGATATTTATCATACTATTTGTCCTAAACAGTCTGCGACCAAAAACGAAACTGCAAATAGGTGCCAAGATGAAATATACATTCGGGTTTTTGGGGGGATTCTTTTCCGGTGTTTTCTCCACAGGGGGCCCACTTTATGTAATGGTGGTCAAAAACGTAACACCGGACGTGCGGACCTTTAGGGCAACGATGTTTGGGGTATTGGGCCTGGTAACCATTGTGAGACTGCCGGCACTTGCCATTGGAGGCATTTTAACTATGGATCTGTTTAGAAATAACCTGCCCATTTCTATGGTTTCTTTTGCCCAGCAACTGCGTTGAAAATACTCGCCATAGCTACGGCTATGTCTGCGTTTTTCGCCTTGTTGATGAACAAAATAACTGCCTATAATTCGGTCACTTTATTTCTGAACAGATCCTATGGAGCAAATCTATAATTCCCTGATCGTACTGCCCTTTTTTATATTGGCCATCTTTCTCGGAAAAAAGGTGTACCTAAAATTAAACGAGGTTCTTTTAAAGAAAATAATTCTGGGACTGCTGTTTATTTCAGGAATTTTATTGCTCTTCTAAAATGATATGGCACAGACACTGAAGAATTGAGAGCGAACCCCGCTTTACCTCCCATATACAGTGGAGGCAATGAATCTGGAGAATGAAATTTATGCTCGTTTAAAAAATTAGAATTAAAATTAATGAACATTATAAAAATGCACGTGCTCACGGTCCCGAAATCATTATGGATATAAAAGTCGAAGATTATGGCGGCCGTGGTTATACCTGCCGAAATCTTGATGGCTATCTATGGAGTTTTGGTTCTTATGATACTTGGAAAGAGAATGATTAACATAATTGCTCTCATTACGGGTTATTCAACAACTTGGAATTTAGGCTGGGCCGGGATCTTCAGCAGGTAAATTCTAAAATAATTGGAGCTGCGCTGAACCACATTTAAAGCGGATACACAACGCTGTTGATTGGTCTATAAGTAGGAATGACCGAAGAAAATGGGTTGTTTCCACTAATTGGGGTTATTGCCCATCTTTTTTTGCCCCTTTCCGCAGCGCAAGACTACAGGACTGAAAATATGGGTGTTGAGATTCTGCTTGCATTTTTCAATACGCTTGATGAAAATTCGAACATTGAATATACCGGGGCGCGGGTTGGGGTGAAGCTTCTGTTGGGCTTAATTAACCCCATGTATTATCCTATAACTGTTCTTTCAAAGAAAAGGGGGATGGCTTTGTGTAAGTCTATATCACTTTGCCCGAAAAAAGTAGCGGCGAAAATTCTTGGAATAACGGACTTACTAATCAGCTTAACAACGACCTTCAACTTGATGAAGCTTTGGGGACCGACTTTAACAGCAATCAAAACATTCTTCCGACAGCTCTAATCAGCTTTCGCTTGCGTTGAGGATACTATGAAATTGTTTAATTCCGTTGAATTGCGATGACCTTTTGATAAAAATATCAGATCAAATCGATAGTAATTGTTTCAGAAATCATACGTTTGACCAGAGATGATTTGAATGAATGCGTTATCTTCCAAAGCCAATTTTTTCCGCAGTACCTTAATTTTACTATTCTTTTTTCCGGCCGAATTCTGAACCTGAGCAAAACTTCGAACACGTCCTGTGAACTCTTCTGGGCATGATAGTTAAAATGAATGTTTTGAATATCCACAAAGCCTGAAGTTCCTTGAAACGGATAATCGGGAAGACAAATTAGCTTAAATGATTCAGGATTTTCCTGAGTTATAACGGCAATAGGTTCATTTATTGCCATACTCCATGTTGCCTTTCCACCAGCTATGCTCGGCAGGTAATTACATTTCATGATATTCACTAAAATTGTTTTAATTTTCCAATTTGGGGAGATAAAAATTTCCTTATAATGAGGGGCGTCTATATCGTCAGACATAGCTACGCTTTCTCGTGTAAGAATAATCTTTTTCAATAAGGATTGAAGGTGTAAAAATAAGTTGGTCGAGAGATGATACGTCTTTTAATGATATTCTATAAAAGAAATCTTTGAGAAACTCAAACTTAACGATCATGAGTTTTCTTAGCTTACGCAATAAAAAAATAGGCAACAGTTCTTATAGTTTTAACAGTCTATCAAACTTTACCAGTTTTTATTGACTAAAGGATTTGTTTAATCCTGCCGGCCGAAGTCAAGACAAGCAGGATTAAATAAACCCTAAGCTATTGAGAAAATCAACTTCTTATTTTGATTTTTTAGTTCTCTTTTCTTCTTTTTTCTCTTTAGGAGTTTTTGCAGGTTCTTTTTTTACATTCTTTTTTGCGTCTTTACTTTTAGCCATGATGATGTTTGTTTATTTATTTATTTGTTTATTTGTTTGTTAATTGTTTTTTTTGCTTTTATTCCTGTTGAAAATTAACGGCCTAATGTAACTTTAAAGTATTGAACTAGATTTTAACGGGAAATATGATTTATTCCTCAATTTTATAGTCAATGTTTAATTTTCGCAATGCCCTTAAAGCCGTACCGGAGTTTTTATCGTCCATCTCAATGTCTACAGCGTCCCCTTCTAAAAGTATATCTGTAAGTTCATTGGATAAAGATTCATTAATATTCGATGAAATCTCTACAATACAGTTTGCTATTGCTCTTCTATCCGGCCTTTGAGCATCACAGGACAATAAGGTTAATTTCATAGTGATAATTGTTAAAGTAATGCGTTAAATTTAGGGTAAGGATCTGTTCAGAAATAAAGTGACCGAATTATAGGCAGTTAGTTTGTTCATCAACAAGGCGAAAAACGCAGACATAGCCGTAGCTATGGCGAGTATTTTC
>JBDNGW010000682.1:0-3947 GCA_041689735.1 Leeuwenhoekiella sp.
TCCTTGACCATTTAACCCATTAAAAATAAGCATATTATATGAAAGAGCACGCATTTTATCCCAAAGATTCGAGCAAAGATTTTAACATTATACTGTTGATAAACAGGATGTTGCATGGTTTTCTTGCAAGCACTATCTATCATAATATTCCTGGGGTACTTGCAGCGGGGCATGGGGCGCGTTGTATGCCAAGTATAGGAAAAATGGTTGTTCTCTATTCTGATTCTGATCAACAAAGTCCATGGCCGCCTCCGTAAATACATCGGAACAATAGCCTTTGCTTTGGAACATTTCTCCATTTTTCCATAGTATGGGATTAAAATAGCTCCGATTACCTTTTGGAGTATTGGGCCAATCGCCAGGCTGACCTATTCCTCCTGATAAATGGCGTAGTGTGAAATCGAAACCTTGATCTTGTGGTCGAAAGGGATAATTGTCGCCCAAGTGCCATTTACCTACCATGCCGGTAGTATAGCCTGCTTCCTTTAGCATTTCTGCTACCGTTATTTCTTCCGTAGCCATTATGGCACCTCCTCTATAGGTGTCGCGCACCCCTGTTCTTAAGGTATATCTTCCCGTCATCAACGCAGCCCGTGTAGGAGCACAGACCGGGGATACTATAAACTCATCAAAGCGTACACTTTCTTTTGCAAAATAATCTATAGTAGGGGTTTTTACATGGGGATTGCCATAATATCCAAGATCTCCAAAGCCCTGATCATCCGTCATGATGATAATAACATTTGGTCTTTTTTCTTTATTTACTTCTTGGGAACATCCTACAAAAATAAAATTACCGAGTAAAATGAATAGGAATCTTTTCTGTGCGGACATAGTTTTTAGTATGACTATTTTATAAATTGATATTGTTTTTTTAAAGCACGAAACTGTTATTTTATCTCCCAATCGTCTGTTCTGAATGATGAAGCAGGTAAGCCTGCGTTGTTAAAGAGTTCGCCCACTACAAAGTCGTCAAAGGCGTATCTTACGGCTACGGGTTCTGGGACAAAGGCCGAAAATAGGGTAATACCTTGCCAATTAATGGCTGCATTCGCAGGATAGAAATTTTTATCTTTTCCAGCAATTTTAAAATTGGTCAATTTTTTTCCAAAGGTATTTAGACCATTTCTGGCATGGTCAAAGGTCAGTTTTACTATTGGTCCATCAACGTTCATCTCTTTCAGAACGGGACCGGAAAAGGCTATTCCTTTTATGCCATAGGTTTTTGCTAAGGCCCAATAGGCAAAACGTTCACCTCCTACTTGTTTATTGGTAGGATGAATGCAATCTTTTTGTCCAATATCCATTAAAGAGACCATTCCAATGTTTGGCAACTTGGTAGAAGCCTTCAACTGGGCTTCGCGAAGTAATGCGGTATTTATTCCAGGGGTATTATAATTATAAGGCGCTATTTGGGCATAATAAAAAGGGAAATCGCCAATGCCCCATTCAGCCCGCCAATTTTTAATTAATCCCAACAGTAATTCCTCATATTTATCGGCTTCGTTCCTGTTGGATTCTCCTTGGTACCACAGGCCTCCTTTAATGGTGTAGCCCACTACAGGGTTAATCATGGCGTTGTAAAGGGATGTAGGTATTTTCTGTGTTACCTTTCCTTTTGGATCTAGAGCTGGTTCAGGAACCCAGTCGAAATCTTTTAGTCCAGCTTCGCTTATCCAAGGTTCAATTCTTGTGCCACCCCAGCTGGAACATATTAAGCCAACAGGTACTTGCAGCACCTCTTGTAACATTTTACCAAAATGATAGGCCGTGGCACTGAAATTGGAGACGTTTTCGGGATTGCTATTTAGCCATTCCCCAGAGAAATCATCCAATTTTTGAAGGCTTGCGTTTCTTTTTACCGTAAAGAGACGAATGGATTTATTGGTGGAGGAATCAATTGTTTTGTTGGAACCCAATACTGGTTGGTTATTAAAACCTTTAAAGGTCATAAACATGTTCGATTGTCCAGAGCAGACCCATACTTCTCCAATGAGAACATTAGTGAGTTTTAAGGGTGTACCATCGGAAAGGGTAATTTCATATGGTCCTCCGGCAATAGGGGTGGCAACTTTTAATTTCCAGTTGCCTTTATTGTCAGATTTTGTTGAATACGTTTTACTGTTCCATGAAGTAGTCACTTTTACATTTTTATTGGGGAAGGCAGTCCCCCAAATAGCGGCATCCGATTGTTGCTGCAATACCATATGGTCTCCAAAAATTACGGGCAGTTTAACTTCTGCATTGGTAATATGGGTAACACATAAGAGAATAAGGAATAGGAAACTATTTGGTATTGATCTTTTATCCATATTAAAGGTTTAAACAAAAATTGAAGTTCTTTATTTTCTATCTAATGTGAGTTTTATTTTTTCCCAAGGATGGGGGTAGGCCGTAATCCACAATTCCGGATTGAAATTCAAGTTGTCTTTATCATAACCCATTACAAAAACATCAATTTCTTTGCCGATCATACTTTTGTCCAAGGGAATATAGTAGGTGTAATTATTGTCTCGGCGTGAGGTCATAAACTCCCAATTATTGGCTGGGAAGGAGGAGGCCCTGTCATTGGCGCCAATATATTGTTCCCCTATTTTGGCACCAGCATAGGCGCCTTCCACACCATGTTTGCCATTTAAGGCAACGCAGAGATAACTACCCTCGGCTATTTCGTCCAAAACAATTTTGGAGTTCCATACTTTTTTGGCGGGTATTTTACTGGGGTGCGCAAATAAGTTGGAGGCTTTCCATAAGCTTCTGTCCAGTTTTTTTCCGTTGGCCAATCCTTCAATTTCTACAATTTGCTGTGGGAAAGTTTTAAATCTTAGATAACGTACTTTTTTTCCAATGCTTACTTCTGTTTGTTTTGCAGCCAAGTAAGTTAGTTCTTCCCAGTTTACCAAGTCGGTAGATATTTCTACAAAATTTCCTTCGCCAACAAGTTGGGGTTGTAATCCAAATTCATTTGGGACAGTGATTATGAGTTTGTCTAAAAAGGTGAGTTCTCCTAAATCCAATCTTAAAGTACCTCCTTCAATACGTGTGTCCAAACGATAGTTCTTTTGTGGCCAAAATCCGGTTTCCAAATTGCCATCAAATAAATTCTTGTCCCAAATGCCTCTACCAACAAAAGCTTCTTGATTAAAAAATGCCTCGCGCGCAGCTTTAACTTCTGGAATAGTAGTTTCTCCAGATCGTTGCAAAGATCGTACTTCTAGTGCATTGTTGTCCGCAGCAAATACAGTAGCTTCATATATGGCCTCCACATCTTTAGGAACAGCTATTTCTGTAAAGGGATTCAGTTTACGGTGAAAGTTGTTCTTTAATTTTTTTCCTGGAAAATTCAGCTTTAATTTCTTTCCTTTCAATAATTGCTGAACATTTTTACCATTGATTTCTGCTGAGGTATATTGGTTCCCATTCAATAATTGAATGTTGGATGTAGTTCCCGGCATTCCTAAAATCTCTATTTCAGTTGGGGCACCTTTTACGTTTTTTATGGTCTGGAAATTGGCCCCAGAAATTAGGGGTTCGTTATATTCTTCAGTGGTCGCCAAGAACAATGCAGATCTAAAAGGGAGAATTTCTACTGGAATGGATTCACCTTTTGAAAACGTACCTATCAATTTTTCGGTAGGGTGCAATTGCAGTAGTGTAATATCACCATCAGCAATTAGACCGATCTCTTCATTTAATTTTATGGAATATGTAGTAGTTTCCCAATTAAGGTTTCTAAGACTTATCAATTGGGTCTTTTTATTACCCCTTGAAACTGCATTAGGCCCATAGGATTCACCAAGAACTTTTCCAGGGTGTACGACAAATTTCCAGATTGTGAATAAAAGCGGTAATTTGTGGATAAAAACCAATGGATTTTAAAGAGCGTGCCACAGAGATATTTGCAAAGCATCTGGAAGAGTGGGAGTCCGACCCAAGACGGGCGCAGA
>JBDNGW010000683.1:0-5674 GCA_041689735.1 Leeuwenhoekiella sp.
CAAGAAAAGCTTGGTTTTTGGTCTATTTACGTTCAGTATCCCAATGATTTTAGGGATATTATCGGGCTATTATGTATTGGGATTTTCATTGCCCACGTCTGTTTTATTGGCCAGTATGTTTGCTTCTCATACGTTGATAGCCTATCCACTGATCAGTAAAATGGGAGTGGCAAAAAACAAAGCTGTAAATATTACAGTTGGCGGAACTTTGATTACAGATACCTTGGCCCTCTTGGTTCTTGCTGTAATTGTGGGGATGACCACGGGAAAGGTAAATGCCGAATTCTGGATTAGATTATCCATTTCCATTATCATTTTTGGATTGATCGTAATGCTTCTTTTCCCCATTATAGGACGTTGGTTTTTTAAGCGGTTCGATGACAATGTTTCCCAGTATATCTTTGTTCTGGTAATGGTTTTTCTAGGTGCTGTTCTCGCTGAAATCGCAGGAATTGAAGCAATTATTGGAGCATTTTTATCAGGGTTGGCCCTCAACCGATTGATCCCGCATACTTCGCCATTAATGAACCGGATTGAATTTGTGGGGAACGCCATTTTTATTCCTTTCTTTCTTATCGGTGTGGGAATGCTTATAGATTATCGTGTATTTTTTGAGGACATGGAAACAATAAAAGTTGCAGCGGTAATGATTGTTGTAGCGACAACCGCCAAATTTCTTGCGGCTTGGATAACTCAGAAAACTTTTAAATTTTCGGTTGATGAGCGAAGATTGATCTTTGGGTTAAGTAACGCACAAGCAGCCGCAACTCTGGCAGCGGTTTTGGTAGGTTACAACATCATAACTGGAGAAACGGAAGCAGGAGAACCTATACGATTGCTGAACGAAAGTATCTTAAACGGAACTATTTTAATGATACTTTTCACGTGCACCATTGCTTCGTTCGTAGCTCAAAAAGGCGCAAAAAACATTGCTCTTTTAGAAAATACAGATGCAACTGAAGATGACGAAGAAAACCAGGAGAAGATCTTAATTCCAATTAGCAATAGTGACACAACCGACGAACTGATAAATCTGGGCGTTACCATTAAATCAAAGAAAAATAAAGACGGGCTCTATGCTTTAAGCATTGTTGATAATAATACAAGGGAGGGTTCCTCTGATAAACAAGCCAGGAAAATTTTAAGAAAGGCGGCTGTAACAGCTTCTGCAACAGACAATCTAGTACATGAATTACTTCGTTATGACCTCAATATTGTCAACGGAATTACAAGTGTGGCCAAAGAACATAAAATTACGGATTTAATATTGGGCCTTCATATCCGTAAAGGGATTTCCGAATCTTTTTTGGGAAATCTTACGGAAGAGATTTTGACCAAATGCAACACAACTACCTTAATTTATAAACCCGCCCAACCGTTTGGAACGATCAAAAGACACATAATAATTGTTCCCGAAAATGCGGAAAAAGATATAGGTTTTCCCTTTTGGCTAATTAAAGTGTGGAACATTGCAAGGAATTCTGGAGCAAAACTGCTTTTTTATGCCAATCAAAACACTTTAAAATTGATTGAAGAAATTCAATCTAAGCATCCAATTCAGTGTACATTTGAAGAATTCAGCGATTGGGGCGACTTTTTAATTCTAGCAAGAGATTTTAAGCAAGACGACAATTTGATAATTGTTCTAAGTCGGAAAGACCAGCCTTCCTATAATAGCCATATGACAAAAATACCTTCTTATCTTAATAAATACTTCAAAAACACAAGTTTCATTCTTATATATCCAATGCAA
Organism: Leeuwenhoekiella sp.; assembly: GCA_041689735.1. Taxonomy (GTDB): domain Bacteria; phylum Bacteroidota; class Bacteroidia; order Flavobacteriales; family Flavobacteriaceae; genus Leeuwenhoekiella. Next base: position 1,754 of record JBDNGW010000683.1, read on the forward strand.
ACAGGAGTTGCAGATAGCTCACAAATTGATTTTAAAAACCCGACATTTATGGAACCGCTGGAAAAACTTGATGAAATGGGCAAAACGATTGCTAAAATATTAAGAAGGAAATAAAGCTTAATGCCTAGCATAGCGTGTATGTGACAAAAATGGGTGAAATACTAAGCCGAATATCGGTACTTATAAACGTGAGTTCGGGCAGAGGAAATTTTGAAAGCTTGTCGTTTGCAAAGGCAGATGAAGAGATAGTTTTCGATTTAAAAAACCCTTTCTGTTGAAAGTTTTGGGGAACTATTTTTTACAAAAAGCACTCGGAATAACGATTTACAGCATCTTATATATTATATCAAACTCAAGTTAGTAATAACAATAATAATAGCAATATCCCTTGATCAACAAACGCCTTCTTATTAAAAACCTGCTCGCGCATAATGACGAGAACAGTTTTTATGATAAAAAGCGAAAGATCGATATAGGCGATAAAGAGGGGAAGGCGAAATTTTTAAAACATGTGTGCGCACTATCCAATTCCAATCCCAAGAACAATAGTTTTGTCGTCATTGGTGTGGAAGATACCAATAATGAGATTGTGGGGGTTCCGTTTTTTGACGATAGCAAGATTCAGAATCTGATCAACGCATATTTGACCAATCCACCGCTGGTTTCCTATGAGAATATACCCTTTCCGCATTTACCGTTTGATCTGGTGGTGGGACTGGTCACCATTCGGCCAACGGCCAAACTTACCGCGCTGCGGAAAAACATCTGGAAATACTGGGGCGGCAGCGTTTTTTTTAGGGACGGCAGCATTTCAATGCCCAAGGTTTTTGACATTCATATTGAAGATGTAAACAGTGCGATCGTGGCGGCCATTGAAACCCACGCCCGCAACAGCATTGGCCTTACTCTAGACGGGGTGCTTGATTTTATAAACCACAGGCACAAAGACTTGTATACCAATTATAAGGTTTTTAAAGAACAGTTTGTGGTCTGCTGGGCCGGAAACCAGAAAAAAGCAAATGATAAAACCTTTTATAGTCGGGTGGATATTGAGCTTATAAACGAGCAGGTTCGGTTGTTTTATTCGGCGCTCGACGAAGTGATGATCACAATCACGGATGATACATTTACGATTCTTGAATATGTACATTTGGGCCTTCAGGACGACTTTAAATATTACCCGCTGGAAGAATTGACCATTAGGTTTAAAGAAAATGGTTTTTATAGTATAGACAGCAAACTTACCTTTGAAACACCTGAATTCGACAAAAAATTATTACATCATATTTATAACAATAACAATGCGATCCTTGAGAAATTAAAAGTAGAAAAACCACTGAATAAAGGGGAACGCGATGATCTGAACAACTTGGCTTCGTCCTATTTGATCTGCTTTCTCAACGGTTTTGACCACGCAATGGACAAACTTGAGGAAGCGCGACCTTTTTTAAGGCCCTACGGCGAAAAATTATACAGCACCTACAAAGAAAACATGCGTATTTTGAGAAAAGTAAAATATAATTAATGGGAAGAACACTCACTGTAGGCGATATACACGGTGGTTTAAAGGCGCTGAAACAAGTATTGAAACGCGCAAAAACAACTCCAGAAGATCATATCATCTTTCTGGGCGATTATGTGGATGGCTGGAGCGAAAGTGCGCAGGTCATTGACTTTTTGATGGAATTTAAAAAGGGGCACAACTGTACGCTCATTCGTGGGAATCATGACGCACTCGTTCGGCAGTGGCTGGAAAGCGACGATCTCAATCCCAAGTGGCTGCAGCACGGCGGCAAAAGCAGTATATATTCATATACCAATTATTCTGAAAAGCAGCGTGAGGAGCACATAAACTTCTTTAAATGCCTGGAAAACTACCATGTGGATGATAAAAACCGACTGTACGTACATGCCGGTTTTCAGAACCAGAACGGACCAGAATTTGAGTGGAACCCGCTTACATTTTACTGGGACCGTACTTTATGGGAACTTGTGGTGGCCATGGACTCCTCGATCAAAGAGGGCGATATAGAATACCCCAAAAGGCTCACCCACTATCAGGAAATTTTTATAGGCCATACTCCCGTAACCCGTATCCATGAAGAAAACCCTGCCCAGCGCGCCACCGTTTGGAATATAGATACCGGCGCCGCTTTTAAAGGTCCCATCTCAATAATGGACGTAGACACTAAAGAATTCTGGCAAAGTGATCCTGTTTTCTCGCTTTATCCAGATGAAAATGGGAGAAATGGGTAATTTGTTTTTTGGAAAATCATCAAAATATTGTGGATACGATAAGACTAAAAATGAAATTGTAGAGGTTAGTAATTAAATACATAAGTGTATTATATTGTTCTGCGTTATGTAATTTGCTTTGGTAAAAGCGAAGTTATTTTCTCAAATTTTCTTTGTTTTTTTCTTCTCAAATGTTTATTTAAAAATGGAATGGGCTGCCGCCGGAAGCGGTCCTGAGCTTGTCGAAGGATAGGAATAAAGTGAAAATGTGTATGGAATGAGATTATTCTATCTAATTTTCAATGAATTAGGCAATTCCGTAATTAGTTTCTTACTAAAACTGTTTACATTTAATTTTTCTCCCTTTTACTATAAATAAATTATTAATTAAAATTTTGTCACGCTCATAGTATGTTAAATAGAGAAGGGCAAGTCTTTCCAGAATTAAAAAAACTTGACGATATAAGTTTACTTGAGCTTCTATGTAAAACTGGTAAAAATGAAGTTTATGAGGAATTCGTAAATGGCTGAGTTTGGAAAAAAGTGGGATTAAATATACCCTGCCTTATAAATGCATAGTCCTATAAAGCGTTAGTTTTATAGGACTGCGCAAAAAATAGATGTTAATCATTAAGTCTTTCAATAATCATTGAAGAAAAATACTTTACTCCAGTTTTGATGCATTCTTCATCTACTTCAAAGTTAGGAGTGTGCGGCATAGCAACAATACCTTTCTCAGGATTTGATCCACCTAAAAAGAAATAGACACCTGGGACAGATTTCTGAAAATATGCAAAATCATCACTAAATTGAAGTGGTGCGACCCCATATAAGGGAATAACGCTTTGTTTTCCATAGATACTAGAAATACTGTTCATAGTTTTATTGGTCAATGCTTCGTCATTCATAGGTGTTTCCATAACAGGCAAGCCTTTCTGAAAATTAAACTGAACGGATAGTAATTCTTTAGAATACTTAGAAGTTTCAATTTTGTTTTTAATCAAGGCTAAAAACGTATTCAATCTTTCCTTATTACTAGCATTAAGTAATACTCTTACTTTCAACGTATCGTTAGGTTTTTTAACATCAAAATAGAGCTTATCCATCAATGCGGTATAATCTTTATAAATTGTATTTGGATTAGTTACTCCTAACTCAGGGCTAAATAGATTGTTATTATCCCAAAATTTAGCGTTTGGACCATATGTTTGAGCACTCGTCATCAATTCTTTTGTAAAATCAACTAAAGAGTCTTGGTTATTAGACGCTTTATATTCTATTTCAACAACCGTAAAGTGAACAAATACATTTGCTGATTTAGTGGCTATAGTACCAACAGGGTAAGGAGAGATATGCAGCCCATATATTTCATCAGGTTTAATCAGATTAAATAATCCATCTGCAATCATTGCTTTTGCACCTTTATTAAGTTCTTCCGCAGGTTGAAAAATAAAATAGATGGTACCTTCTAATTTTTCCTTTTGGTTAGCCAAAACATTGGCGATTCCCATTCCTATGGTAGTATGTGCATCATGACCGCAAATATGTCTTACTCCTTCATTTTTTGATGAAAAATCCACAACATCTGGTATGTCTGATGGCATTGCATCAATATCTGCTCTCCATGCAATTCGTTTCCCAGGTCGGCCAGTGTTTAAGATACCAACAACACCATAGCCACCAATA
>JBDNGW010000684.1:0-2608 GCA_041689735.1 Leeuwenhoekiella sp.
AAGAAGCAAAACTCAAAAAAACAAAGAAGAGATGAACTAAATACAGGGAGAAATTAGGAAACCAAATAAAGATATGCAAAAATTGAAATACAAAATAAACGGAGTAGAGATTAATGGCGAAATAGAATCCGGTTTTGAATCTATTTTGACAAAAGATGCTATCGAATTTGTTGTAAAGCTGCATCGGAAATTCAACGATACCAGAAAGCAATTATTGGAAGATAGATGGAAACGTCAAAAAGAAATTGATAAGGGTGTTTTTCCTGATTTTTTGGAGGAAACCATCTCCGTAAGGGAAGGTGATTGGCAGGTCGGAAATATTCCGGAAGATCTGCAGGACAGACGAACGGAAATCACGGGCCCTGTGGACAGAAAAATGGTAATCAATGCCCTGAACTCCGGGGCAAAAGTATATATGGCGGATCTGGAGGACGCAAGTTCGCCTACATGGCATAATTGTGTGGATGGACAGATCAATCTTAAGGATGCCGTCAGGAAACAGATAGACTTTACGGCTCCCAACGGAAAGGACTATAAACTGAAAGATGAAACAGCAGTGCTAATGGTTAGGCCCCGAGGGTGGCATTTAACGGAAAAACATATCGAAGTGGACAGTGAGCCGATGTCGGCATCACTGTTCGATTTTGGCATGTACTTTTTCCATAATGCCAAAGAGCTAATGTCCAAGGGTTCCGGGCCATATTATTACATTCCCAAATTGGAAAACCATAAAGAGGCGAGACTGTGGAACGATGTTTTTATATATGCGCAACAAACGTTAGGCATTCCTGTAGGTACTATAAAGGTCACCGTTTTGCTGGAGACTATTCTGGCCAGCTTCGAAATAGAGGAGATATTGTTCGAACTGAAAGATCATATTGTTGGAATGAACGCCGGACGATGGGACTATATATTCAGTGTAATTAAAAAATTCAGAAACCATAAGGATTTTATCTTGCCCGATCGGGAACAAATCACCATGAAGGTTCATTTTATGAAATCATATGCTGAACTTTTGGTGAAGCTATGCCATAAAAGGGGTGCGCATGCCATTGGTGGGATGTCGGCATTCATTCCGTCCAAAAACGAGAAAATCAATAAACTGGCTTTCGAAAAAGTGACCCAGGACAAAAAGAACGAAGCTCGTCAAGGATATGATGGTACATGGGTAGCGCATCCATTTCTTGTACCGATTGCTATGAAACAATTTAATAACGTATTCGGGGATAAGCCCCACCAAAAACATGTGTTGCGCAAAGAGGTAACGGTCAATGGAAAAGATTTGATAGACACGTCGATCAAGGAAGGAAAAATCACGGAAGCAGGACTCAGGCATAATATCAACGTTGGGATATTATATATTGAATCCTGGTTACAAGGTGTTGGGGCGGCCGCTATTTACAATTTAATGGAAGATGCTGCCACTGCCGAAATTTCAAGGGCCCAAGTCTGGCAATGGCTGCATAACGATGGAGTAAAATTGGAAGATGGCAGAATAGTGGACAAGTCGCTCTACGCAAAATTATTCGAAGAAGAAAAACAGAAAGCAGCGGTGCTTTTGGGAAGGGACAGAACCTCCAGCGGCAAGCTTGCGATAGCGGCAGAATTGTTTGATTCTCTGGTAAGGTCCGCAAATTTTAAGGATTTCCTTACCCTGGACGCCTATAAAAAACTTGATTAGAACATAAGCATGAGTAATCATCAATATGCATCAAAGGAAGGATTTAAGTTGTATGTAACTGGATATCTGTGGATTATAATTGTGAATATTTCTTATATTAACAGAACGGGAATAATTGTTTAGGCCAGTAAGCATCGGGATGCCCGTACGGAATTAGAAACCGGCCATCACAATGGAAATGAACCTAGCCTGCATTAAATAGTGCAGCGCCCAATAACCAAAGAAATGGAAAAACCGAAAGTTTTTTTGACCCGGGAATTGCCGCCGAAAGTAATGGAAAGATTATGGGCGCATACCGATTTGGAATATAACAAAGAGGACCGGGTTTTGACCAAGGAGGAAATTATGGGAGAGGTACAGGGAAAAGATGGACTTCTTTGCCTACTGACGGATGCCATTGATGCAGAAATAATGGATGTAAATCCAAAACTTAAGATTATTGCCAATTATGCTGTAGGTTTTAACAATATCGATCTTGATGCGGCCACCCAAAGGGGCATTCCCGTGACCAATACCCCGGGGGTTTTGACCGAAACTTCTGCCGATATGGCCTTTACGTTACTGGTTGCCACCGCGAGAAGGATCGTAGAGGCGGATAAATTTTTAAGGACCGGAACATGGGGCGGTTGGGGCCCTTTGCAATTTCTGGGAGCGGATATTTATGGTGCCACATTGGCCATAATCGGTTTAGGAAGAATTGGAAAAGCCCTAGTTCAAAGGGCAAGAGGGTTTGATATGAATGTTATCTATTGGAACCGTAACCGACTTTCCGGAGTTGAGGAAAAAACACTTGGTGTTACGTACTTGTCCTTTGAAGAAGCATTGAAAAACGCCGATTTTGTGTCTTTGAACGTAGCCTACAACGAAGAGACTTTCCATCTTATAGGTGAGAAGGAATTTGGGCTTTTGAAAGAAACGGCCATCATC
>JBDNGW010000685.1:0-2990 GCA_041689735.1 Leeuwenhoekiella sp.
AAATACTTCAATCGCCTGTTCAATTCAATAGTAACCTAAATCAACTATTCAAAAGGATCAATTCAAAACCTCTAAAACCGATAACTTTTTCATCACTTTAAACCAAGATCTTTTTTATAAATCTTCCTCGTACTTTCCCCTTTACCCAATATAACCAGATCTGTTGAGTTTAAAAAAAGTCCAGTTTCTACAATACCTGGAATATGCTGTAGCATTTGATCTATTCCTTCGAGATCAGGACTGTCAAATATATCCAGATCAAGAATATCATTATTCTGATCGGTTTTGTAAGTGCTACCGTCTTTTTGCCTGAGTTTTGGGCTAAGTCCGAGATTCTCTAGTTCCTTAAAAATAGACTGGGTGGCAAAGGGGACAGTTTCAATAGGGAGTTTAAACTTACCCAGGCGATCCACTTCTTTACTGGAATCGACCATAACAATATTATAATTGGCGTTATGTGCTACGATTTTTTCCCTTAACAAAGCGCCCCCGCCGCCCTTTATTAGACGAAGTTTTGGATCAAATTCATCTGCACCGTCTATATTTATATCTATTCTTTCTACCTGATCAAGGGCAATTATGGGAATGCCCAATTTTTCAGCCAACTGCTTGATTACTTCCGATGAAGGAACCCCTTTTATTTTTAGGCCGTCCGAAACTCTTTTACCAAGTTCTTCTATCATATAGCCACTGGTCGAACCAGAGCCCAGACCCACAATCATACCTTCTTTTACATAATTTACGGCTTCAATGGCAGCCAGTCGCTTTTCATTTTCCAGATTCATGGGATTTTTTATTTCTATTTACAATGATTCAATTTCAAAAGAAAGGTACGCATATTTTAGGAGCGAATACCGCATTGGCCTGCCTCAAAATAATTTGGGTCTAAGAACCAATTAATATCGGTACAGAATCTTCAAACCAGAAAAGGGATGTGAGGTTATTTTTCAATTTGGATATTTATAGACTCAATTTTTCCATGAGATAAGAATAACGCATTTTTATCTAGAATGCAGCTCAAATAAATAATTAAAAAAGGTGTGATAATATTCAGATAGCTTAGATCAAAGCGCGAATCACGAATCGCCGGCCAGGCACCAAATTCTATCATATAGAATCCGAGAGCAGTGATAACGGGTAAGGCAAGCAGCAAAACGCAATAGCGTAATAACCAGTTTATATTTTTCATACGATAGGCCACAATGCAAGATAGCAAGATATAAAGTAGGCTTAAAATAAATGGAAGTTGTCTGTTTTGAAGTACAAAAGAATTCTTTTCCATCAAAATGGAGAAGGTTGGGCAATGCATGAAAACAACAAGCGTAAGCAGAAAGATTGTAAGAACGCCAGCTGCACTAAATAAGATTTTAGACCGAAGCGGCCACTTGAAAAATGTTTTGAAAAACACTAAGATGAGGGGAATAATTGCCGTTAAGCGCGTATAAAACACGATGCTTGCAAGCATACCCAGTAAAAAAGTCTTCTGAATGATTTTTTGCTCAAGGTATTTGAAACTGAAAACCACAAAGAACAGCACCAAAATAAAATTGCTTATCAGATCACTTTTGACATAGATTTCATATAAATAGGACGGCGAACTGATGAGCAGAAAAAGTAGGCTTAGACGTACAACTTAATTTTTAAAATTATGAAAAATAATAAAGGCAAAACCCAAAAACGTAAAACTTTGCAGGTAACCCACATCTCCCAGCAGGTAAAAGGGAATGCCCAGAAACAGTAAAGCAGGCAGATTAGATGTCCTCCCGCCCAGGTGATCTACCGCGGTATAAGGATATTCACCATTTAATAGTGCTTCTATGCCCACGTGCATAGCAGACCAGCGATCTACGTGGAGCAACTCACCGTCTACACTATTGTTAATAAAAATGGTAAGAGTAAAGAATAGGGAAGTGATAATATAGAATGTCCACGTTCCGCCATTCATGGAATTTCTAAAAGTTCTGGATATAATTAAAAGTGTTGCGAGCTGTATTAAAATCAATAATACCCATAGTGAAAGCACAATTATGAACGGTTGATAGCGCAGACCATATTTTATGACAAAAAAGCCGTTTATTATGGCTAAAAACAGGTAAAATAGAATGAAAATTAGGTTTTTACTACGGCTGTTTACCATAAAATAGCATGAGGCATAAAAAAGAAATGTTCCAGTTATAAAAGATCGTGGTCATTTAAGGCTCAATATCGGTAAAATAAGCAACATATATTATAAAATGAATCCGTGAGCTTCATCGAAAGCAACAGTTTATAAAACTTCAATCTCATAAATATTTGATTTAGATACCTTAGGCACTAAAAAAGCCGTCTTTTCAAATGAAAAGACGGCTTTTAATCCTATTTATTTTATTCAATTCCTATTCATCGATCCTATCATCTATTTCAGAGGTAGGTAAAAAGATCTGGATCCCTAAATTTAGACCAATACTATTTTGATAGGTAGTGTTACCACCGCCCACAAGCCCATTGTATTTAAGTGAGGTCTCAAGAGCCACATTTGGGGTTACGAAATAAGAATATCTTGGGCCTACACCAAATGCGAAACCATTTGTGGTATCGCCGTTCTTAATATTTGAACCAGCAATACCAGCATTACCCTCTATAAAAATCGGCCAGAATTTAGCAAATTATCAATGCCTGCCTCTCCTGGGCTCAAATAATATCTAGAGAATGCCTGTATACCATAAACAGTTTCTTTAATAGGTTCCATATCAGTTATTTTTGGAGACTTGGAAAAACCCAAATTTACAACTGCACCCAAAAGAAAATTATCGTTTACAAAATATCCGAGCTTAGGGCTAAGGCCCACACTAAAACCAGCTCCTTCCTTAAGACCAAAGTTAAGGCCAAAAAGGCCACTACTGCTGGGGCTAGTAACATTACTACCCAAATCACTACCTAACATCCAAGTACCTTCTTGAAGTTGTGCGTGACCCACGCCCAAGGCGTCAATTAGAAATACGAAAGTAATT
>JBDNGW010000686.1:0-3107 GCA_041689735.1 Leeuwenhoekiella sp.
ATTACTGTCCAGGATCTTTGCGGTGGTCAAACGGGGGACCCCCTATGTTGACACGCTGAAATATGCCGCTTGAAAATTATCGGAAAATTTCAGTGAAAAAGCTTTTTTTAACCATAGAATACGGAGGGGTTTTCCTCGCTGCCAACAGAAAATAATATAGTAAAAATGCTGATTTAAAGCATTTTATACTCAATCCAACTATGTATATAAATACGGAACGCTACTTTTATTTACTTAAAACAAACCGGCAATATCTCCCCTTGCGCCAGACGAAATGTATCAACTTCATCCGCTTCTAGCGTTTTGGTATAATCCACTTCTTTGACCGTAAAACCAATAGTTCTCAATTTTTCAAAGAAATCCCTGCCATAAACGCGCACGTGATCGTATTGACCAAAGATTTCAGCGCGTTCACGCTTGTCTGTAATGCTGTCGTCTTCAAATGTTTTTTCACGATTAAGGTCTTGCGGAATCTGTAAAATTGCCATTCCGCCAGGTTTTAAAACGCGATAGAGTTCCTTCATGGCTTTACCATCATCAGGAATATGCTCTAGAACATGGTTGCAGAAAATAATATCATAAGTGTCTGAATCAAAAGGGAGATCACAAATATCGGCTTTTACATCAGCGAGTGGGGAATTGAGATCTGTCGTGGTATAATCTAAATTTTTCATCTTGCGGAAGCGCTTGTAAAACGCCTGTTCCGGGGCAAAATGAAGGACTTTGGCGGGAGCCGAAAAAAAATCGGTTTCCCGCTTTAGATAAAGCCAGAGCAACCTGTGCCGTTCTAGCGATAAAGTGGAAGGAGAAAGCACATTTTCCCGTTGCTTCTCATAGCCGTAGGGCAAAAATCTGGAAAACCACTTCCCATCAATGGGGTCTTGATAGCGGTTTCCCTTTAGTGCAAAGGCAAGGACTGGTTTAGCAAAATAACTGAGGCGTATAAGCAACGGTCGTGGAACCCGATTTAGAATTCCTTTAAAAAGACTTTTTATCATACTTTGAGATCGCCCCAATTTTCTCCGGTTTTTATGCGGTGAAGCTGCATTTCTGAAACACCAAATTGTTTTGCAAGTACTTTTAAACGTGTTTTCCGTTTGGGATCAAGGAGCTTTTTTTTAAGAACAGAGGCCTCTGCGTAAGATAATTTTGTGTAGTGACGCTCGCCAGAAGTACGCCGTTTTATATCCATTGGGCTGGTTTTCTGATGTGCGTAGCGCTGTGCGTGCGTGGCCCATTTGAGATTGTTCAATCTATTGTCAGTCTTATCATGGTTGAGGTGCAAAACCGTTTTTTCATTGAGTTTGGCTTTCATAAATGCCTTTGCCAATAGTTTGTGGAGGTAGAAATTACGGCGTTTGCCACTTTTCATTTTAATATTAACGGTGCAATAGCCGTTTATATTTCCACCTTTAATGACGGTACCATTCGGATCCTGAGCGTAGCTGCGCACTCTTCCGTAGTTGGACAGGCCGATGACCAAATCTTTCTCCCAGTCATCTTCACAGTAATCCACCCATGTTTCTAATTGCATAATTGGTTGTATTTGGTTGTAATTTGTTTGTTGGTAATAATCAGTTGGTTGATTGGTGTGCCTTAAAGGGGTCTTCTTCATTGCTGGTTATCCCCAGGGCTTCGTAAATATAGTCAAAGGTTGAAAGTAATTCTGGTTTACCATCTACAAGGGCAACATCATGCTCAAAATGTGCACTAGGTTTATTATCTCTGGTGGTTATTGTCCAGCCATCGCGGTGTTGTTTTATGCGGTGCGTGCCCAGGTTTACCATGGGCTCTATGGCGACTACCATTCCTTCAATAAATTTTTTTCCGCGGCCCCTGCGCCCATAATTTGGCATTTCTGGGTCTTCGTGCATTTTTCGGCCCAGACCGTGACCCACAAGTTCGCGTACGATTCCATATCCATGATCTTCACAGTATTTTTGAATTGCATAGCCTACGTCGCCCACGCGCTTACCAAATTTAAACTCTGAAATACCTGCGTAAAGTGACGCTTTGGTGACATCCAGAAGTTTTTTGGTCTCGGGATCTACTTCCCCTACTTCAAAAGTGTAGGCGTGGTCACCATAAAAGCCGTTTTTTATCGCGCCGCAATCTATGGAAATAATATCTCCTTCCTGTAACGGTGCGTTATTGGGGATGCCGTGCACCACTTGATCGTTGGGACTCATGCAAAGGGTGTTGGGAAAATCGTAAAGACCTAGAAAACCGGGGATGGCACCCTGATCCCTGATACAGGTCTCGGCAATTTTGTCAAGGTGAAGTGTAGTAACTCCCGGTTTGATTTCTGGAGCCAGGGCGCCCAATGTTTTGGAGACAATGCGTGCACTTTCACGCAATAATTCAATTTCCTCTCGGGTTTTAACTATAATCATTTGAAATTTTTATAATTCCAAAGGTACAAAGAATACCTAATTTCTGAGAGATAAACAGATTTCTATAGCATAAAATTGCTCGAAAGCCGTAAAGTTTAGAACTATTGGATTTTTAGTGAAGGCTTCACTCCTAATATATGAATGTTTCTGTGTGGCAACAATTTGATAAAAAAAACGCAACTATAGAAAATTATTTTTTCTTGAGTACGTCTTTGATTTGGTATTTATTCCCGATTTTGATTACTTTCTTTTTTTGATCAAGTATGTCGTGAAAATATTTCTTGGAATATCCTAATCCTCTTAAGAGGTTCTGAACAATAAATTCCGGAACTGGTTCTATATGATTTTGAAAAGGTAGCGGTCTTGTTAAATCTGACCTAGGATCTGTTTAGAAATAACCTGCCCATTTCTATGGGTTCTTTTGCCCAGCAACTGCGTTGAAAATACTCGCCATAGCTACGGCTATGTCTGCGTTTTCCCCTTGTTGATGAACAAAATAACTGCCTATAATTCGGTCACTTTATTTCTGAACAGATCCCTAGTATATTGTTGTGACCTTTTGTACTTTTTATAAATTTTGGCTCTACCAATAAATTGCGATGTTATTTTTGTATATTATGGAAAAGATAAAATTATGGATAAGCATCAAATACTCGCTTACTTTTCAAAATTGTCAGACTCAAACCAACAGGCATTATTGACAGCTTTAAATAG